>CBDTZE010000072.1:0-8133 GCA_965364815.1 uncultured Nitriliruptoria bacterium
ACGCGGATGGCCGCGACAACCGACGGTCGGGACCGCAACAGCGAAGTGGTTTCCAGGCGACCAGACGGGGACAGAATCTCCTCTCCGGCTCCACTCGATCTGTCACTTGGCCTGGTCTGCCCATGACTCGCGCGTGGCGTCGGTGCAGTCAGGCGACCTGGAGAGCGACGTCCATGACGACGGGATGGAACTCTCGGGCGCCGATCGTGATGCTGCCGGCTCGGCCTTGCGGGTCGATGAAGTTCACCGCGTACGACACGTCATCCACGTAGTTGAAAGTGATCTCGAAGCCGGCCGCTTCAAGGTTGGCGTCGAAGAACGCACCGCCTTCCGCAACGGACGCACGAAGGAAGAACTGCTGCACTGCAAGGCCGTCGCTGCGTTCCGTCGTCCCGTACGCATACGCCTCGACGAAATCGGGCAGCGGGATCCCGGTCAATTCCTCGAGCACTGCATCGTCGCACTTGTCGACGGGACACCCGCCCCGTGTCTCCAGGCTGCCACCGTCGTCAGCGTCGACGCTGACTCCTGCATCTGACGTCGTTGGGTCCGTGGATCCGGCCGCGGGAGCGACGAACTCGCCGGGCTCGTCAGCGCCACAGGCGGAGAGCGTGAGGACTGCCGCGAAGGTCGCCGCAAAGACACGGACATTGCCGTTGTGCACCTGCGTCATGGCTCCACCAATCTTGGGTGTCTGGTCTTCGAAGATCTGGCCGGACCTAGGACCTGGCCGCGTCGAGTCGTTCACGAAGGGTCCTGACGAGGTCGGTCAACAGACCGCGAGCGACGTCGGACCCATTCTCGCCCACGACGTTGCCCGAGAGCGTGAAGTACAGAACGTCGTCGCCGACCGCCACGTTGAGGTTGACGAAACATGCCCACTGCAACTCGCCGGTCTCGCGGTCCTCGATTGACGAGCAACTGTTCGCGTTGCCTGTCTCGGCGTCGTAGGTGGCAATGTCACCGAAGCCGCTGACCTCGATGTCGCTGTCGGTCCAATCAGCGCGGAAGCCGTCCGCTCCACCGTTCGCCACCAGCACCGTGATGCCTGACGAATCGGCGGCGTCTCTCCAACCGCAGAAGTCACCAAAGAAGGCGCCTTGGCCGTAGTCAGGGATCTCGCTCTTGGTCATCCCCACGCCCAGCGCGCCGGAGACGTCGACGTCGCGCAGGACGTCGCACACCGTGGCGACCTTCGCGGTGAGCTCGGTGAACTTCCACCGTGTCGGGGCGTTGTCGGCGCCGGGAAGCACGCCACGGATTTCGAGGTCAAAGGCTTCCTCGTCTTCCAGGGAGCGGGGCAGCCGCAGCGCGACCTCCGACTCGTAGTTGTCGTCGCCGACCGGAACCCACTTCAGTGCGCCTGCGTCGATGGGTTGGTCGTTCCAGAGCAGTCCGATGTCATAGTCATCAGGGGTCTCGCCATTGACCACATCGCTCAGCATCAGCGTGATGAGCAGGCTGTCCCCGTCTCCACCGGCCGACGGCGCCACAGCGACCTCTGCCCCGTCGACAAGTTCGACGCCTGCCGACGCGATCGAGACTGGATCAGATCCCCACGTCGCTGGTCCGCCCGTTTCGAGATCGCCCAACTCGCCACCGAGAAGGTCAGACAGCGGGTGCTCTTCCAAGTCCGCCTTCGCGCTCTCGACATCGAGGTATTTGTTGGCAACCCCGGTGTACTCGTCGCCGACGCGATTCCTGCTGCCAAGCAGTCGGGTGAAGAAGTCGAGCAGATACTGGGCGTGTTCCAGGAGCGCGATCTGCGTGAAGCCCAGAATTCGGCCGTTCCCCCCCGTGATCCCCAACGTTCGGGCCATGTCACCGAACTTCATCCCCTGGCATGCGGCGAGGAAGATGAGCCGGTCGGGCAGCCCTTGGGGATAATTCTCCTTGAAAAAGTTGGTGGTGACCTTCACGGTGACCCTGGGCACTGGCAACCTCACGAAGCAGCCGCTGGTGGATCCTTCACGGAGTTCACGCCGCTCGAGCGCCACGATGCACGCGTCCTTCTGCTCCTCGGTGAGGGTCGGCGTCCAACCTTGGTACCGGGTGACCGCCACGGTGACCCCCACCGCCCCGCCCACGAGTGCCCGCGTCTGCTCAACGGACTCCTTGAACTGCCCGACGGCGAAACTGGTGGTGCACTTCCACTCGAACTCCTCCGGCACTCCCTCGTCGTCATAGTCGGCGCACAGCGCCCGACCGTGGGTCATCAACACAATCGTGTCGAACTTCTCCCAGCCGCAGAAGTCTGACGGCACCACATTCGAACCGGACGGGAAGGAGATGGACTGTTGAGCCGCTGGAGTCTGCTTGACCGTGACGCTGCCCTCGTAGCCCTTGCTGTAGCGGCTGCCATCCTGCTCCAGATTGTCTTCCAGCTTGGCGATGTCCCACGGCAGACCGAACTGCCAAGGCGACAGCAGCAGGGCGTGCTTTGGTTCCCCCTCTTTTTTGGCCACGCCGCGGACGCCCGCCGGGACCTTCACAGCGGGTCCGCAGCCAGTGAACACGCCCCCGGCCGCCAGGCTGGGAAGTGCGGTCCCCGGTGCGGGTTGGACACCACCAGACAGGAGGTCTCCGGAACCTGTCGGGTCAATGTCGACGAACACGGGAACGCCACCCTCGACCCGAAACATGACGCCGAGTTCGTCGAACACGACGCTCGCGACATCAGGAGCCAACTCGATCGCCGCGGCGATCTCCTGCGCCGTGTCGCCCGTGCTCGCGAAGGCGGCGGCGATTGCCAGAATGTCGTCGGTCCGCTCCGCCACGCCTGGCTCGGCCTCTGACCACGAGCACGGATAGTTGTCCGTCACGCAGTCCAACGCGGTCTGCTTGAACTCGCTCCCACCACTCGGTTGCGTCTCGTTGGCCGTCGATTCGGTCTCCGCGGCGCCGTCGTCAAGAACGGGGTCAGCGGAACACGCCGTGGACACCAGCGCGATCGAAACCGCCACGGCCGTCCATTGCCTGCGGCTGGCTTGGCTACGAAGCACAGACAGCATCGACCACCACCTCGTACGTCTCGCCGGAGATCGAGCGGAACTCGCCGTCCACGACGAGCGTGCCGGGGCCGATCGTCACACCCTCCGTCGCATTGCCGGTGTAGTCGACCGTCGGTGTCTCGCTGCCGTAGTCGTAGAGCGTGAAGTCGTAGATCACGCCATCGCCGAGCAGGCGGTTCTGACCGCTGTCGTCGCGCGCGTTGACCTGGAACTGCAACTGCACGTCGTCGTCGCCAGCGGAGGAGCGCGCGTCCGTGCTGTACGAGTAGGTGTCACTCCCGGTCTCCTCCTTCCCGACGGCGCAACGGAACGGCGTGAACTCCCACGTCTCACCGTTGATCGTGACGGTGGCGTACGAGGTGGCACCAGGATTGCCAGCCAGCTGCTCGGCAGGTGGCGCTTCGGCCGGCTCCTCCGATCCTGTTGGTTCCGTTGTCGCTGGCGCCTCGGCCACGTCGCTGCTGGAGCACGCAGCGAGCGTGATGGCGCCGATGGCCGCGACCGTGCGTGCTGCTCTGTGCAGGGATGCCATGTTCGAACCCTTCCTGTCTCAGCTGAGGCCGAGGGTGTTGGTGATCTTGTTGGCAACGGGATCGGAGATCGCCCCTGTCCCGCCCACGAACCAGGCGCGCTTCGTCTGGCTCTGGTCGATACCTGCGAGGAAGTCGTAGACCTCAGATCCACCCGAGGTCGACCTGCCGTGGACCAGGATCAGGACACCCCCCGAACGGGCAACCGCAGGACCCGCCGTCAGCGCGTCCGGGAACGACAGTCCCGTGGCGAACCAGAGGTCGTTCGTCGATGCGCCGGCCGCGATGGCACGCCGAGCGACCGCGACGGACGTCGCGAACCGCGAGGTCCCCGCCACCCGAACGATGGTCGCCTCTGGGGCACCTCCAGGGACGTAGTCGGCGAGTGCCCGGGCCGTGGCCTCCGACACCGCCCCGGTCCCACCAACGATCACGATCTGCGTGGCACCGTGCTCCCGCAGACCCTGCAGCGTCGCCTCCGGCGCACGGTCACGGGTCACCAACAGGATCGGACGCTGCTCGAAGGCGGCAAGCCCGGAGACCGAGACCGCATCGGCCCAGCCACGTGACGGGTCAGCGTGTCCTCCCTCGGTCACATAGACCGTGGTCGACGGCAGCCGCTCGCCGATGCGTCGTGCCGTGTCGAAGCGGTTGGGTCCGGCGATGCGCTCGGTTGTCAGCCCCATCGCCTGCAGCGCCTGCTCGACCCCCAGGCTCAAGGCACCGGTCCCACCCAACAACACGGCGTGGCGGGCGCCCAGACGCTGGATCTCCGCACGAGTCCGGCTGTCGAGAGAGTTCCTGGCGGTCAACAACAGCGGAGCGTCGAGCTTGCGGGCGAGCGGCCCACCAGCGAGCGCATCGGGATAGTTCGAAGACACCGCCAGCATGACCGTGTCGGCGCTGTCCTGCTGCGGGAACGAGGCCTTCGACACCTCGACCGCCGTCTCGATCCGGTTGACACCGGAGACACGCTCGACCTGCTCCCCCGGGGCCTCCTTCGGCGGGCAACTTCCCTGCGGCAGGTCAGCCCCGTCGCGCAGGCCCATGACCACGTAGGTCTCGCCGGTCTTGGCGCCGTTCGCGAAGACACTGACCTTGTTGCCCGTCACCAAGGTGCCATCAGGTGCGATCCCACCGACAGCCATGGGCTCACCGAACCTCCAGGTGTCCGTCGACGTGGCGCAATCTCCGATGGTGAACACGTCGGCACCCGCAGTGTCGAAGGCCTGGAGGTAGTCGCCACCGAACGCGCCATGGATCAAGGTGCCGTCGCCGTCCGAGAGCAACTGCCATCCGTTGTTGCTGAAGCTGGACGGGTTCCGGCGCATGACCACCTCGCCGGTCGCCAGATCGAGGCCGTAGATGTCACCCGAACCGGTGATCCACCCGGCAACCACGCCGGTGCCAGTGTCCGTCAATGAGGAGAACGCGGCACGTTCCCCCTCGAGGTCCAAGGGTTGGGCGACCCAGCCAGACGCAAGCGAGGTGCCGTCATCACGGATCATCACAACACAGCGGTTCTGTGACCCCGCGCCGGCACCGTTGCAACGATCCAGGGAGACGACGACGCCCCCGCCGAAAGCGATCAGGCGCCCGTGGTCGCTCTGACTGGAGACGCCGGGGAGGTCGGCCCGGTCGCGAACGCTGCCGTCGGCCGTGCGGATCGCCGTGACCCGGTGCGCCAGGGGTGTGGCATCGGGATCAACAAGCGCCACGTGATACGCGGTCGCTCCGGTCGCGTCGAGCACGATCTGATCGTTGCGACCCGACCCCACGGAGCCACCGTCGACCGTGGTTGCCAGGTAGGTCCACGCCTCGGTCCATGGAGTGGTGGAGATGTCGATGGCACGAATGCCCGGGTTGCCGCTGCTGACCGGGATGAGGACCAAGTCGCCGGCCATCACCAACCGGCTTGGGCAATCCCGCAGCCGTGGTGTGTCTGACGTGAAACTCTGACCGGCGATCAACTTGCCCGTCGCGGCGTCGATCGCCACCAGCGGACTGTCGGGCGTCGGGTGAGTGTCGCTGCTGGGGTCCAGTTGCGCGATGATCCGGCCGTCGTCGGTCGCCACCGCGCCACACGTCGCGGAGATGTCCAGCAGCGGCTCGTCCCAGAGGATGGCACCGGTCGCGGAATCGACTGCCTGCATCACGTGCCGGCTGTTCAGGGCGGCGTCCGCGTTGTCCTCGATCCGACCCTGCACGACGATGCGTCCGGCATCATCGATCTGCAGCGTGTCCTCGTAGACCCGACTGGCCAGGTCGAACCCAAGGTCGGTCGTCCACGCGATCCCAGGGCCCTGGGGCCCGGACGTCGTGAAGTGGCTCCCGCCCTGGCCGTTGGCACCGGTGTGGCCAGCCGCCGCGGGATCTGCCGTGGCGGCGGATGGCGCCACCAGCAACACCGCAAGTGCGGCGCTCAGCATCGTTGTCGGTCCGGTCATTCTCATGAACGTTCTCCTGCTCTGTGTCTCAAGCTTCTGGTTCGTCGCCTTGGCGACCTGTCAGGTGGTCGCGTCGCCCGCACCACTGCAAGCAGCCAACTCAGGCCGACGGCCATGGCCACCCCAGTACGCCTTTCCCTTGCGGCGGGTCCTGCTCACCGTGCGTCTCCCTGCTGCCCGACACCCGGCGTCGCGGGCGTCACGTTGTGGCTTCCTCGAAAGAGGTTGGTCGGGTCCCATTCGCGCTTGGCCGCTGCAAGGCGCGCCAAGTGGTTCGCGTCGACGCCGCCCGTCCCGTGCGGACGCATTGCGTCGTGCAGGTCGCGGGCCCACGTGCGCATCGCCTCGTCGTCGGCCTCTCGGCTCCACCCGGCCCAGATGCCGAGGTTGAAGGCCGCGTCCCGGTGGGCGAAGGCGGTTGCGTCCCTGGGAAGGCGTCCTGTCGCCCCGCCCATGGGTTCGATCCCCACGATCGTGAACTCGCCAGGCAGATCTCCGGCCTGATCCCGGAGGGTCGCGATGACCTCCGCCGACAGACTCGACAGGAACTGCGAGCGGTGGTGACAACGGGCACCGTTGGGCATGACCGCATCGAAACGGCTTTGGAAGTCCACGTAGGACATCGGTGCGGTGACGGCGCCGATGGGGTCCGTCCCCAGGCGGGTGAAGGGCTGGAGGTAGCGATCGGCCTCCGTGGCGGAGCCTGCGTACATGCCAGCCACCGCAACGACAGGGCGACCGTGCAGCTCGACCGGGAACCCATCGACGGGCGGGACCTTCGCCAGCATGGCGTAGACGGAGACGGCTTCTGCCGCGTCGTCCATGGCCGCCGCGTACTGGGCCAGGACCTGCGGTGCGTCCTCGATCCGGTAGAACGCCTGGATGGTCGCGACCTGTGGGCCGACGGCGTGGAGTCGGAACACGAACGACGTCACGACGCCGACGTTGCCGCCCCCGCCCCGCAAGGCCCAGAAGAGCTCGGGGTGCTCGTCCTCGCTGGCCCGAACGATCCGGCCGTCCGCCGTGACGACATCGGCGGCCACGAGGTTGTCCGCCGCCAACCCGTGCGCGCGGGCGAGATAACCGTTGCCTCCTGCGAGGGTCAGCCCAGCCACGCCCATGCGCGAGTCGACGCCCCCCGTCGTCGCCAGGCCGAACATCTGCGCCTCACGGTCGAACTGTCCCCAACGGACGCCGGGTTGCACATGGGCAAGACGAGGCGCGTGCTCGATTCGTACCGAGGTCATCTCGCGAAGATCGATCACGAGCCCATCGTCGTTGACCGCCAAGCCCGCAACGTCGTGCCCACCGGCGCTGACTGCCAGCGGCAGATCGTGGTCTCGTGCGAACTGCACCGCGAGGACCACGTCAGCGCTGGTGCGGGCACAGACGATCACGGCCGGCCGGCGGTCGATCGTGCCGTTCCACACTGCACGACGTTCGTCGTATCCCGAGGACCCCGGTAGCACGAGGGTCCCCTGCAAACCGCGACGGAGCAGGTCCATCGCTGGCATCGTCGACATGTGTCGGCCCCGGGCTCGTCTGAGACCAGCGTGGGCCTAAGGCCCCACCCCCCGCATGGGGCGAATGCCTTAGTTCGCTGTCCCCGGCGGCTCAGAAGTGGTGAGGCCCTCCCTGATGGCCAACGCTGCAGCCTCGGTCCGGCCGGAGACGGCCAGTTTGCGCAAGATGTTCGAGACGTGCACGGACGCGGTCTTCTGGCTGATGTACAGCCGTTCGCCGATGGCGCGGTTCGACTGGCCCTGTGCCACCAGGTCCAGCACCTCGACCTCACGTGCCGTCAGTCCGTAGGGCCGCTCGGTGCCGACCGGCACCTTCCTCGGTTTGAGCCCCAGGTCAATCCCGGCCCGGTGTGCCAATGTGAGGATGTCGTGTCGCAACGGTGCCGCGCCCAGCCGTCCCGTCACCGCCTCGGCCTCCCGAAGGAGGGTGGTTGCCCGCTCCTCGTCGGCGGCGGCGACGGCGGTTTCGGCGAGTCGGAACTGCGCATAGGCGACCGGGTACGGCCACCCGAGTTCGTGCCAGGCAGCAAGCGCCGCCTCCCATGCGGCCGCTGCACCTGCCCCAGTGCAGCGGGCGTGTTCGGCAACGGCAGTCAACTGCCACGGGCGAGCGTGCGCCGAA
>CBDTZE010000073.1:0-8106 GCA_965364815.1 uncultured Nitriliruptoria bacterium
CGTCGCGCCCGTCCGCGCCTCGACCGGCCAGGCGCCCGAGCGTCGCCTCCTCGTCGTGGAGGAGGTCGGGTCGGCGCTTGCGTGCGCGGTTGATGTTGGTGTTGCGCAGGATCGTCAGCAGCCAGGCTCGCGGGTGGCGCCCGTCGAAGCGGTCGAGTGCCCGGTAGGCCCGCAGGACCGTCTCCTGGACCAGGTCCTCGGCGTCGACCATGGAGCGCGTCAGCCGCAGCGCCACGCGGAGCATGACGTCGAGCTCGGGTTCCACGTAGGCGCGGAAGGCGGCGTCGCGTTGCTGCTTGGTCTGCAGGTCGGTCACGGGGGACGGTCTCGCGTAGGTGGGCACAGGGGCAAAGTCCGCGTGCCCCGCTCCTATTCCGTCAGGCCACCAGTGACGTCGGGTCGGCTGCGGCGTCGAGCAGGACGAGGTCGTCGAACTCGTCCTCGAGTTCCGCTGCCGAGCGGCGACGGAGGTCGCCCACCGGACGTTCGCCGTCCTCGGGGGCCGTCAGCTCGGTGACCAGCCAACGCGTCCCATCGTGACGCAGCTGTCCGGCCAGCGATCCGCAGCGGTCCGCATGACGGATGACGGCCACCATCGAGAACGTGTGTTGGTCGCGTTGCTGCACGACCACGCGGACGACCGGGCGCACCGGCGGCGGGGAGAGCCGGCTGCTGGCTCGTCGCTGCAGGCGCCGCAGCATGGGGCCACTCAGGTGGGGTCGCAGTTGCTCGACGGATCGGCGCCCGGCCCGGAACTCCAGGTACCACTGGACGAGGCTGTGGGTGAAGGCCTCCACGTCGGGGGAGGCGGGGGCGATCGGCCGAGCCGCGGTGGTCGTGGCGCGCAGTGCGGGATGTCGTTGGGTGGTCATGGCGTCTGCTCCTGGTGGTTGGTGGAGGTTGCGTGGGGCGCCGTCGTGCCCGCGACGACGAACTGGTCGAGGTGGCGGCGCAGCCAGACGGTCTGGCGCGTCCGTTGCCCTTGGCGGTCCGTGGCGCTGAAGGTCACGATGTGCGGCCAGGCGTCCAGCGCGACGCCAACGGCCTCGACGGTGACGTCCTGCCAGCCCACGTGCTCGAGTGCGACCACGGCCAGGCGCCGCATGGCTGGATCGTCGGAGGGCAGGGCGTCGAGGACGGCGTCGGGCTGGGGCGCCGCCGGGGCCGGGAGCGTCCAGGGCAGACCCGCTGCCCAGTGGCCGTCGACCAGCAGGACCGGAACCGCGAGGCGGGTCGTCACGGGTCGGCCGTCACGGAGTTCGATTCCCACCAGCACGACCACAGCGGCTCCCGGGCCCGGGGCGTCGACGGACTCGACGTGGAGGTGGGTGCGAGCCGGGCCGCCAAGGTGTGCCGCGGCCACGGGCAGGGCGACCTGCACGGCCTCGCCGAGATCGCCTGCACGCCGCCCCATCTCCCACACACGGGCCGTCGTCGCCCTCGGGGTTGCCGCCGAGGGCGTGCCGGGCGTGGTTGCCGCGAGGTTCGTCGGGAAGGTGGGGGCCCCTGCTGGCGCGCTGAACGGCTGAGCAACCGCGGGGTCGACCGGCGTCTGTGTCGCGGGTCCGGCGCAACCGACCAGGGTGGCGCAGGCGATGGCAGCGGCAAGGCCGGTCGGCGGTTTCACGGTGCGTCCTGTTCCCCCTGCCGGCCCCGCCCCAGCGGATGGGGCGGGGCCGGTCGTTGCTCCCGCAGGGGGCGATTGGGAGCAACAGTCATGAATGCTATCTCAATGCTTTCCATGTCATGACAGTATGTCACGATCTGGGGATTGTCCCTGGCGGGCGAAGGCCTAGGCTGGGGTGACCCGGCCCTTGCAGGAGTTCCGCGTGTCCAACGCCACCGCGCGCCCCAGTCCGGCGGATCGGTCTGCCCCGCAGGGCGCTCCCGAGCGGCCGGAGATCAAGGACGGCCGGACCGCCGACGGCGAGATCGTCCGGACCGAGCTCACGGACGACGAGCGGCGTCGCCTCTTCACCGAGCAGGCCATGCCACTGGTGGACGCGCTCTACGGCGCGGCGTTGCGTTACACGCGCAACCCGACCGACGCGGAGGACCTGGTCCAGGATGCGATGGCGAAGGCCTTCGCGGCCTTCCACCAGTACCAGCAGGGGACCAACCTCAAGGCGTGGATGTACCGGATCCTGCACAACGCCTACATCAACCAGTACCGCAAGAAGCAGCGTCGCCCGCAGGAGAACCTGCAGGACCAGATCGACGACTTCTCGCTGTACGACGCACTCCGCGGCGCCCCGACCTCCGGGTCCGGCATCTCCGCCGAGGCCGAGGTGCTCGGTGCGCTGACGGACGACGAGATCAAGCAGGCACTGGCCGACCTCGCCGAACCGTTCCGGATCGCGGTCTACCTCGCTGATGTCGAGGGTTTCCCGTACAAGGACATCGCGGAGATCATGGACACGCCGATCGGAACGGTGATGTCTCGACTTCATCGGGGAAGGAAAGGCCTGCAGCGCGCGTTGGCCCAGTACGCCACCGACCGTGGACTCATCGACCGTTCCGAGGAGGGCGACCAATGACTGACGAATGTGGCGCCCCCGACTCGTCGTGCGACGAGGTCCTGCGTGAGGTTGCGACCTACCTCGACGGCGAACTGACCGATGCCGAGGCCGGCAAGGTCGTCGAGCACCTCGGCGACTGCCCTCCCTGCAAGGACCGGGCCGACCTCGAAGCCTGCGTCAAGGACTTGCTCCGCTCACGCTGTGCCGACTCGGCACCGCCGGCGCTCATCGCCCGCCTCGAGGCCTTCATCGGCCAGCAGACCGGGGCCTGAGGCTTGCCCGGCACCGTCCTGGTCACGGGCGCTGCGGGTTTCGTCGGTTCAACACTGGTCGATCGCCTGCTGGCGGAGGGGCGACGCGTCGTCGGCGTGGACGACCTCAGCGGCGGTGACCTCGGGACGCTCGCTGGCGCTCGCCGAGACCATCCCGGGGCCTTCGAGTTCCATCGGCTGGACGTCGCCGGCGACGCGCTCGACGCCATCGTCGCCCGCCACCGCCCTGCCGCCGTCCTGCACCTCGCGGGGCGGAGCGACCCCAAGCGCAACGATGCAGATCCTGCCGGCGAGTTGGGCGACAACGTCGTCGGTGCGGTCCGGGTGTTGGAGGCCGCACGTCGCCATCAGGTCGACAAGGTCGTGCTGGCCACGGATCGGCACCTGCCCGAGGACGTCGCCCCGTCGCTGCGGGCCGTGGGCTGCCGGGCCATCGAGGCTGCCGCCCGCACCTACGGCCAGGTGCACGGTCTGCGCTGGACGGTCCTGGCCCTCGCCAATGTCTATGGCCCCCGATCCCAGGCGGCAGCCGTTCCGGGTGTGGTCTCCCGGTTCGTCGATCGGCAGTTGCGCCACGACCCGTGCACCATCCACGGTGACGGGGACCAGACACGCGACTTCGTCCACGTCGACGACGTGGTCGACGCCTTCGCCCGGGCGATCGCGGCCGGCGACGGTCGCCGTGTCGAGGTGGGCAGTGGGCAGCCGACGAGCGTGGCCCTGCTGCATGCAGCGCTGCGCGCCGCCACCGGGAGCCCCCACGACCCCGTGCACGGCCCCGCCCGCGAGGGCGACGGACCCCACGGCGGCATCGACACGACCCCGGCCGTCTCGGCCCTCGGGTGGCGTCCGTTCACGCCTTTGGAGGACGGCTTGGCCGCCACCGTCCGTCAGCGGCGGGCCGACTGATCTGGCGCTTCGTGCCACTCCGACAACGCTGCGTCCACGAACCCCCCGTCATCGGCTACCGTCGACAACGCAGCGTCACCGAACTCGGGAGTGGTGCGCGTGTCGTACGCAGATGATGTCGGAGGGCGGTTGCGCCAACTCCGACTGCAGCAGGGGCTGAGCCTCCAGGACGTCGAGCGACGTTCGGACGGGCTCTGGAAGGCTGCGGTCGTCGGTTCGTACGAGCGTGGCGACCGCAACATCTCGGCCGCCAAGCTCTGCGAACTCGCGGAGTTCTACGGCGTCGGGGCTGCGGACCTGCTGCCCGCCGATGAGTCGGCTCGCCCCGTCCAGCGTGTCGCCGGTCTCGTCGTCGACCTCATCCGGCTTGCTGGGCTGGGGGATGACTGGGAAGGCGTACGCCGCTACGTGGAGTCGGTGCAGGTGCAGCGCGGTGACTACAACCAGCGCATGCTGTCGGTCCGCAACGAGGACGTGCGGGCGATGGCGATCATGATGGGGACCACGCCCGAGGGCCTGGTCGACATGATGCGGGCGACGGACATCCTCGTCCAGGGCTGATTCGGACGGCTGTCGCCATCGCGGGGGCTGGCTACTCTCTCGGCCATGGCACAGAACCCCTCGAACGGACGATCGCGGTCCGACAATGACTCCTCCGGCGGCAACCGCGGGGGTGGCTCCGGCAACCGCGGTGGCGGCGCCGGTGGTCGCGGTGGTGGCGCCAAGGGCGGCGGCGGTCGCCAGGGTGGCAAGCCCGGCGGCGGCGGACGCCCCGGGGGCAAGAAGCCCGAACCGGTCGACCCGACCGAGGCACTGCGTGAGCGGCTCGCCAAGGTCCTTGGCCGACTGCCCGAAACCCAGCGCCGGGTGTTGGAGTACCGCATGGGCCTGGTCGACGGGCACCCGTGGAAGCTCACGGACACCGCGGCAGCCCTCGGGATCTCGATGTCCGAGGCCAAGCAGATCGAGGAACGGGCCTTCGCGCACATCCGCGACGCCATCCCGATCCAGCACCTCCAGAAGTTCCTCGACCCCTCAGGCAGGGGCTGAGCCGCAGTGACAACGCTTCGCGAGTTGGCCGAGTCGCGCGCCGGGCTGGTGCCCGCCGCGGTGGAACAACTCGTGGCGGTCACGGCGGACTGGCAGGTCCTCGCCGACCTGTCGTTCTCCGACCTGTTGCTGTTCCTGGTCGATCGTGAGTCCGGCGAGCTGGTCGTCGCTGCGCAGATGCGTCCGTACACGGCGCAGACGATCTACTACGAAGACCTGATCGGGCAACGGTTCCGACGCGAGGACCGGCCCAACGTCGCACGCGCGATGCGCACCGCGAAGATCGTCCGTGACGGTGACCCCGACTGGTCCACCGGCGTGCCCGTCCGCGAAGAGGCCATCCCGGTCGTCTTCGAGGAAGAGGTCATCGCGGTCGTCACGCGCGAGGCCAACCTGTCCATGGTCCGCGCACCGAGCCAGCTCGAGCTGACCTACCTGCAGGCCGCGGACGAGTTGTCGCAGATGCTCGCCGAGGGCGCCTTCCCGTACGCGGTGGACAAGCCCGACCGGGACCTCGCCCCGCGCGTGGGTGACGGCCTGATGCGGATCGACCCGCGCGGCAACGTGGTGTACGCCAGCCCCAACGCGATCTCGGCGTTCCGCCGCCTCGGCGTCCTGGACAACATCATCGGGGCGCACCTGCGTGACTTCGACCTCGACGACCTGGCGATCACGGAGGCCCTCGCCGACGGCGAGCCGGTCGAGTCCGAGGTCGAGGCCCGTGGGATCGTGGTGCTGCGTCGCCTGATGCCCCTGACGCGGCAGCACGAGGTCCTGGGCGCGCTCATGATCCTGCGCGAGGTCACGGAACTGCGACGTCAGCAGCGCCTCCTGCAGTACAAGGACGCGACGATCCGTGAGATCCACCACCGCGTCAAGAACAACCTCCAGACGGTGGCCTCGCTGCTGCGACTGCAGTCCCGGCGGCTCACCAGCGACGAGGCCCGCGAGGCCCTCGGCGAGTCGGTGCGGCGCATCGCCTCCATCGCTCTCGTCCACGAGACGCTGTCGCAGGACTCGCGTCAGCGCGTGTCGTTCGACAAGATCGCCCAGCGCCTCGTGGACATGCTGTCGTCGGGCCTCACCAGCCCGGACCACCCGGTCCAGATGGCGATCACCGGCACCGCCGGTGAGTTGGAGGCCGAGATCGCCACGCCGCTGGCGTTGGTGCTCTCCGAGCTGCTCCAGAACTGCGTCGAGCACGCCTTCCCGAACCGGTCCGGGCACATCCAGGTCAAGCTCGACCGCGCCGTGAACTCGCTGACGCTCTCTGTCCTGGACGACGGCGTGGGGCTGCCCGAGGTCTGGTCGCTGGAGGCCAACGCGAACCTGGGCCTGCGGATCGCGTCGACGCTCGTCGAGACCGAGCTCTACGGGACGCTGGTCGTGGAACCTGCGCCCGACCACGTCGGCACGCTGGCCACGGCGACGTTCCGCCTGGTCGCGCCGGAGTGACCGACGTCAGCCCGCGTCGTCCGGAAGCTGGACGGTCGGGTCGAACTCTTCCTCGCCCGGGATGTTCTCGTCGAGGGAGGGGTCGAAGTCCTGGCCGGACGTGACCACCTGGAAGGCGATGAAGCCGATGACGGCGAGCAGGATGACCGTCGCCAGCAGGACGATCTGGGTCCGGAACCGTGAGGCGATGACAGGCTCGCCGGGAAGCTGCAGGCCGGGCGTGTAGAGCTCGAACGAGCTGCGGTCATCCGATTCGGTGACCGGCGCCCCGCCGGGGGGCGTCGTCAGGTGCGTGCGCGTGCGCAGCACGTCAGCTGGCGATCCGGCGACGACGCTGGCGTGCACGCTTGAGGGTGCGACGCTCGTCCTCGGTCAGGCCGCCCCAGACACCGGCGTCCTGGTTCGTCGTGAGGGCGTACTCGAGGCACTCCTCGGTGACGGTGCAGGTGGCGCAGACGCGCTTGGCGTTCTCCGACTGCTCGACCGCTGGGCCCGTGGTCCCGATCGGGAAGAAGAGCTCGGGGTCGTCTGCCGAGCAGGCAGCTTCAGCGCGCCAGTCCATGGGAGGGTCCGTTCTGCCGGCGGTGGCGGTGGGAGCGCCACGTCGTCCAGCGACGTCGGGGGAGTTGCGAAGGAGGGGGCGAGAGAGCTTGTGAAAAGTTTCTCTTGCAGAGAGGACTGTAACGATGTGTGCAGGCGGTCACAAGGGTTTTGTGGCAATCGGCGTCGCGTTGGGCGTTTGCCGTCGCGTCTGCGCAACGTGCGCGCAACGGCAAGCACTCTCGCAACCCTTGCAAGCACCCGAAAGTCAGGCGAGGACCCGTAAACTTTCGCGAAATGTCCGGAAAGCGACCCGTTCGTGGTCCCCGGCATAGTCCCCGTCGACCATCAGTGGCCGTGGTCGATCACATCGGAGGGTGAACGCGTCGAGGTCGCGGAACTCGTGGACCAGGGGGTCGCGCAGGTGACGGCCACCGGTGAAGGTCCGGACGATGATCTTGAGCAGGCGGGTGGTCGACGTGGCCGCGACGGCCAGGACGTCCAGCCCGGCCTCGAAGTCGGCGTTCGGGGTGACCTGCATCGGGCGCGGACCGAGCCACGTGTACGGGTCGCCGTTGCCGATCATGGTGATGGCGTACGGACCGGCGGGTGGAGCGTCGCCCACCTCGACGAACACCTCCGCGGGCAGGCCCGAGCCGCCGTCGAACCACTCGTCGAACCCGGCCCACACGAAGGCCAACTGCTTGGCGGTCCTCTTGAGGCGGGGACGTTGCTCGACCCGGCGAACGACCGCCGCGTCGAACCCGTAGCCGGCGATGGCGCCGAACCAGCGGTCGCCAGCCCGTCCCAGCGAGATCCGACGGGGCGGGGCATCCAACAGTGCCAGGGCCCGGTCGGTCGCCTCAAGGGCGTCGTTCGGGGCGCCCAGGGCCCGGGCGAGGACGTTCGTGCCGCCACCGGGGACATGGCAGAAGGCGACGTCGGTGCAGGCCAGGCCTTGCAGCACCTCGTTGGCCGTGCCGTCACCGCCCAGCGCGAAGACGGCGTCGACCCCGTCGTGGACGGCGCCTGCGACCAGGTGCAGGGCGTGGCCGCGCTGCTTGGTCAGGCCGACCTCGACATGGTCGAAGCGGTCCTGCAGTTTGGTCTGGACGGCTTCACGCACGCGGGCGTTCGTCGTCGTCGCCGCAGGGTTGGCGACCAGCAGTGCTCGCATCGTCAGGCGGTCGCTGCACCGAGGGCGCGTTCGAGGTCGGCGACGAGGTCGTCCGCGTTCTCGATGCCGACGGACAGGCGCACCAGGTTGTCCGGGACCTCGAGGGTGGTGCCAGCGACGGAGGCGTGCGTCATGATGCCGGGGTGCTCGATCAGCGACTCGACGCCACCGAGCGACTCGGCGA
>CBDTZE010000074.1:0-8007 GCA_965364815.1 uncultured Nitriliruptoria bacterium
ACCAGCGGGTGCTGCGGATCCAGGACCCGATGCTGCCCCTCCGGTTCGCCGTGGGTGCCGTGGTCCTCGTCTTCCTGTCGGCGGCCGTTCTGACCGTCCGAGCGCTGCAACTCGACGCCGGCGGTGGCGCTGTCGACGTGTTCGACCTCGTGCAGACCCTGGATGCGGTCACGAACGAGGTCATCCTCATCGGGGCGGCGATCGTCTTCCTGGTGCGCAGCGAACGGCGCGTCAAGCAGCAGCGCACCCTCCGGGCGCTGCATGAGCTGCGCTCGCTGGCCCACGTCATCGACGAGCACCAGCTGGACAAGGACCCGGATCGCACTCTCAGCGGGTACGTGGCGACCGCATCCTCACCCCGGCCGGCCCTCACCGCCCATGAGATGGTCCGCTACCTCAACTACTGCTCGGAGATGTTGTCGGCCATCGGAAAGTTGGCCGCGCTCTACGTCCAGCACTTCGACGACGACGTGGCCGTCGCCGCCGTCACGGAGATCGAGAACTTGACCCTCGGCCTGTCGCGCAAGATCTGGCAGAAGATCATGATCATGCACCAGGACCCGCGCTACCGAGAACTGGTTGAGGTCGACGGGTCGCCGCCGGCCTTCCCCGACGAAGGCATCACCGACGTTCCACGTCCATGATCAGCGGCGACGAGAGGTCGTGGACAGCCGGGCATCAGGGATGGCAACATCAGCCTGACGCCTCGGCCGGACTCGGCGCACAAGGAACACCGTGGACCTCGACCCGGGCTGGCGCCCTGACCCGACGAGAGCCCATCTCGAACGCTGGTGGGACGGGATGGAGTGGACCAACCGTGTCCGCAACGGCGACGAGGAAACGGTCAGCGACTTCGACACCGCCATGGCGACCGAGGTCGACGGCGAGCCCGATCCTCTGACGCTCTGGGAGCGCCGATCCGTCCGGGCCCTGGTGGCCGTGGTCGTGGCAGCGGGGCTGGCATGGGTCATCACCGGCCCGGTCTGGGAAGCACTCAACGGGTTGCCGGTCACGGCAAGCCGAGGAGCCGCCGACGAGTTTGGTCTCGAGGCCACCACCGTCGACATCGCCGAGGCAGCCACCAACGGTCGCTGGGACGTCGTCGCGGCCTTCTATCCGGAAACCGGGGCGGATCGACTGGATGTCGCCCGGACGCTGGGTGACTGCTTCGGGGAACCCATCCTGGGCGCCACAGTCACGGCTGGCTTCCAGAGCGACAGCGACCAGGCCGACGGCATCACCTCAGCGGCCGTTGTCGTGCAGCCTCTCACGCCCCTGCCCGATCCCTTGGTGGAATCCCTTGCGCTCCGCCTGCACCTCGCGCACGATGGCCAGCGATGGATCCTGCTCGACCCGGTGGAATACGCCGTGAACGGCTCGGCGACCTACGAGAGTTGCGCCGGGTACGACGGTTCCTGACGGTCAGAACACCGCGGTGCTCGTGAGGCGTTGCGCGAGAGGGCGCTGCGTACAGTGGGAGCGCTGAGGCCCCGCCCTCGCAGAACCGGATCGCGACATGGACCTGCTCTGGACCATCCTGCTCGGCTTCGTGGTCGGCGTCGTCGCCAAGTTCCTGATGCCGGGCCGCGGCCCCAGCGGATTCATCCTGACGGCTGCCCTGGGCATCGCGGGTGCCTACGTCGGACGATGGCTGCTGGTCGACGTGCTGGACCTGACGGCGTCCATCGGCTTCATCGGGTCCGTGATCGGGGCGATGGTCCTGCTGTTCGCCCACGGACTCCTGAACAAGCGCTGATCAAGGGTCAGACGGGGAGCAGGACGTCGTCAGAACGGCGCAGCGCCAGGAGCGCGGGCGCGGTCGTCACGTCGCGGCCCAGCCCCAGGACACTGCGAGCCTTTTCGCGCAGGGCCTCCACCAGCTCCGGGCTGGCCCCGTCGAGCTCCGCCTCCTGGGCCTCGAGCACCAACTCGATCGCCATGGCGCGGCGCGTGGACGCGAACTCTCCACGACGGAAGGGAGCAGGA
Organism: uncultured Nitriliruptoria bacterium; assembly: GCA_965364815.1. Classification (GTDB taxonomy): domain Bacteria; phylum Actinomycetota; class Nitriliruptoria; order Nitriliruptorales; family Nitriliruptoraceae; genus CBDTZE01. The sequence goes on from CBDTZE010000074.1 coordinate 1,987, forward strand.
GCATCGTCGGCGCGCCGACGCAGCAGCGGCGGAGCCTGCGTGGTCTGCGTGGGCCAGTGCGGAGAGATGCTCATGATGCCTCTTCTTGTCGGTCCCCAAAGGCATCGTCATCGGCGACTTGCGGCTGCAGCCCGACGGCACCTGCGTGCCAGCGTCTCGGCCGCTCCCTTCCTCGATCGTGGCAAACCGGACATTCCGGAAGAAAATTCGGACGAATGCGACCACGCAACGTCAGAGTCGCGGCAAATCGGTGACGCTGCGTGATGGGCCGTCCCCATCCTGTCGCGGGACACCGGCCTCATGCCTCGGCCCGGCGGATCGGGACAGATCCTCGATCCGGTCCAGTCGACAGCCTTACGGTTGTGCCGTGACCCCCGACCCCATGATCCTCGCCCCGACGACGTTCGCCCTGCGACTCGTCCGAATCGGCGTGCGTGCAACGATGCTCACCGTGGCCCTGGCGCTGGTCATGCCCCTGCTGCCGGACAGCCACTTCACCAGTACGCCAGCCTTCCTGGCCATCACCGGAGCGGCCGCCGCCGCGGCCATCCTCGCCCGCCTCGCCCCGTGGGAGCAACTCCTCGGGACACGGCGGGGGAGCCATGCGCTCGAGGCCTGGGCGTACTCGCTGATCCTCACCATCACGGCGGCCATCCTGGTGGCGGGGCGGGTCCAGGGTGAAGGCCACCTGTACCTCCACCTCGTGGTGCTGTACTTCGCACTGATCCTCGAAACGTCGGCGATGCTGCGCGTCACCGTCGTCGCCGCTGCTGCCACCCTCGGCATGGGGCTGACCAGTGACCTGATCGTCGCCCACCTCGTCACGCGCGTGGCGATCCTGCTGCTCCTCGCCTACCTGGCGAGAGTGACATCCCGGGTCCTGACCGATCGGCTCCGCACGGCGGATGCTGCGCGTACGGACGCCGATGCACGCGCACGGGTCCTGGCCACCGTGGCAGGGTCAGCACGGGCCATCGGCACGCTCGAGCCCGAGGAGATGCTCCCGGAACTCGTCGCGGCTGGTCTGGCCCTGGGGTTCGAGACGGGCAACGTCTGCCAGCTCAGCGCAGATCAGCGCACCTACGCGATCGTGGCTCCCGTCGGGCATGGCCCGCTCACGTATCCGACAGCCGAACACGCCGCTGACCAGGGCATGGTCGCCCTTGTCATCGCCCAGCAGACGCCGGTCGTCGTCGGTGACTACGCGAACCATCCGCTGGCGGTTGCGGAACTCCGAGACCAGGGTTTCCGCGCGGTCGTCGGCGTCCCGATCTGGGTCCACAACCGGCTCGACGCCTGCCTCGTCGTCGGGACTCGCGCGCAGACCACCGTGCCGAGCGAGGTCGTCGAGGCCCTCGAACTGCTTGCCGCGCTGGCTGGGCGTGCGCTCGAGAACGCGGCGAGGTTCGAGGAACAGGCTCACGAGGCACAACGACTGTCTCGACTGAACGATCTCAAGAGCGACTTCGTCTCCAACGTCTCCCACGAACTGCGCACACCTCTCGCCGTCATCCAGGGCATCGGCGAGACCCTCGAACACCGGGTCGACGCACTCGACGGCGGGCTGGCGCGTCAGCTCGTCAGTCGGCTCAACGTCAATGCGGCATCACTCGGCGAGACCCTGGCGCGGCTGCTGGACTTCTCGCGGCTGGAACACGGCACGCTGGACGTCGAGGTGGCAGACGTGCGCCTGTGCGACCTGACGCGTGACGTGCTCGCCCGCATGGAGCCCCTGCTCCGCGAACATGTCCTCGAGGTGCAGGTCGAGGAGAACCTCCCGGTGCGCGCCGACCGCTTCCTGGTGGAACGGATCGTGGAGAACCTCGTCGGAAACGCGGCCAAACACACGCCAGCCGGGACACGGATCACCGTGCGCGCCAGCCGCCACGGTTCGGTCGCTGAGGTCCGCGTCGGCGACGACGGACCAGGAATCTCGGTCGAGGACCTTGCCCACCTCACGGATCGCTTCTTCCGGGGCGGTGATCCGACCACCCGAGAACGCAAGGGCCTCGGCCTGGGCCTGGCGCTGGTCGACGAACTCCTGCGCCTGCACGGGACGCAACTCGTGGTCACGTCGGAACTCGGCGAAGGCACGACCTTCACCTTCGAACTGCCCCTCGAAGACCACGCGCCGGGTCGGATGGTCGGTCGCTGGGACCAGGACCTCGATCCGGCGCGCAGACCCTGACCTGAGCGCCGCCCACGGTCAGTCGTCGCGGTCCATGGGGCTGCCGGGACGCACGCCCGCGATGCGCGGCTCCGCCACGTGATGCGCCATCACGCGCGTGACGATCTTCTCACCGGCGGGGACCAACGAACGGAGTTCGGCGCGCAGGCCCGCACGCTCGGCCTCCTCGATGAGGTCACGCAGAACCAGCGCCCCGGTGACGTCGACACGACCCAGCCGATCGCAGTGGACGACGAGGTCGCTGGCGTCGGGGTGCTCGGCCAGCAGCGACAGGAAGTTGTCGTCCAACAGTGGCGCGGAGCCGAAGTACAGGACGCCGCTGGGACGCAGGTGCAGGGTGTGCTCCTCCACCCACTCGTCCACGTGGATCAGGGTCTCACGTCGAAGGTGCCAGCCGATGCTGAGGGCGATCCCGATGATGAGGGCCCACTGGATGCGAGGCGCCGCGACGAGCGTCACGACGGCCGTCACGCCCGCAATCATGAACTGCGGCCGGGAGAGGGCACGCAGGGCGAGCAGTTCCGTCGGCCGCACAAGCCGGAGCACGGATCCGATGATGATGCCAGCCAGAACCGCCTTCGGCAGGTCCGCCAGGAGTTGCACGAACGGCAGGAAGAGCAGCACGGTCAGGCCGGTGATCGCCCCTGCCCAGGTCGTCTCGGCGCCGGCCACGCGGCCCAGCGCCGAGCGGGAGAATGACCCGCCGGCCGGGAAGCCGCCGACGGCGGCACTGGCGAGGTTGGCGACGCCCTGGCTGATGAACTCGCGGTTCGCGTCCCACCGGGTCCGGGTCTCTGCCGCGTACGTCCGTGCGATGGCTGCCGCTTCACCGAAGCCGACGACCGCGATCACGATCGCCGTGCCCAGCAGTCCCGGCACGGCGCCCCACGGCAGGGACGTCTCCGGAAGGAACGAGATGGGCGGGATCGTGCCGACCACGTCCAGGTCCGCGCCCGCGATGCGACGCACGAGGATGCCGGCAACGACAACCAGAACGACGACCGGCAGACGAGGCGGGAGCCGACGTGCCAGGACGATCGCCACCGCCGTCCCGACGGCCAGGCCGAGCGCCAGGGGGTCCGCGTCAGAGACGGAGCCGAGGGCGCGGGCAGCCCGCACCAGGGTGGACCCCTCGACATCGACGCCCAGGACCGTGGGGACCTGCGAGGCGGCAATGACCAACGCCGCCGCTGGTGTGAAACCGGCCAGGACGGGCCGGGACAGCAGATGGGCGATCCCGCCTTCGCCGACCAGGCCGATCGCCAGTCGGATGGCGCCCACCAGCAACGCCAGCAGGATCGCCAACTTGACGTACTCGTCGGAGCCGACCGGCGCCAGGCCCTCGAGTGCCCCCAACGTCAACAGGGCCGTGATCGCCACGGGACCGGTCTGCAACCACGGGGAGGAGGCGAAGGGTGCCGCGGCGATCGTTGCCACCACGGCGACCAGCAGACCGCGCTCCGGCGGAACACCCGCCAGGACGGCATACGCCAAGGACTGGGGGACGAGCACCAAGCCGACACTGAGCCCGGCGATCCAGTCGCCCGGCCGGGGACCACGACCTGCCACGGCTCCACCTGCGTCGGTGTCCGCCAACCTAGCCCCGACTCGTCCGTTCCCGGTCGGGCAACGAGGCAGCGGGCCGACGGGATGGCAGAATGAGCGCCCCGTCACGGAGGCACCATGGAGATCGCGATCGCGTTGTTCCCCCAGGTGACCGCCCTGGACGCCATCGGCCCCTACGAAGTGCTGCAGCGGCTGCCCGGAGCCGTCGTCCGGTTCGTCGGCGCAGAGCACGGCGAGGTGCGGGCGGACAACGGCTTCCTGGGTCTGACCGTCGACCACGAGTACGAGGACGTCCCCGCCCCGGACGTCGTGCTCATCCCCGGGGGCGTGGGCTCGCGGGTGGTCGCCAAGGACGAACGTGCCTTGGCCTGGGTGCGACGGGCCCATGAGACCTCACGCTTCACGACCTCGGTCTGCACGGGCTCGCTGGTCCTCGCGGCCGCCGGCCTCCTGGACGGCCGGTCAGCCACGACGCACTGGGCCAACCACGAGGAGTTGGCCGCGCTCGGAGCCCTGCCCACGGGCCAGCGTGTCGTGGAGCACCTTGACCACCGCATCCTCACGGCTGCGGGAGTCTCGTCGGGCATCGACATGGCGCTGCGGCTGGCCGAGTTGCTGGTCGACGCGGACGCTGCAAGGGCCATGCAGTTGATGATCGAGTACGACCCCGACCCACCATTCGACTGCGGTTCGCCGGACAAGGCATCCGAGCAGGTCATGCAACGAGTCGTCACCTACGCCAAGGACAAGCAGTGACTGCGACGCCCTCCGTCGACCCTCGCCAGGCCCACCCGGCTTCCGCACCCAGCCATGCCGAGGTTGCCGTCCGTCATGTGCTCACTGGCGCTCCCAGCAGGGACCACGTCGTCGTCGAGGCACCGTTGGACGTCCGGGTCGCCGGCGCCGACGGTCCCGGACACACGCTTGCGGTGACGATGCGGACACCGGGCGACGACCTTGCGTTGGCGATCGGCCTCGCCTGGAGCGAGGGGTTGCTGCGTTCACCCGACGACCTCCTCGACGCGTCCTGGTGCGACCGCGACCGCCCGGAGTCTGAGGCCGATGCGACCACCGGCGTGCTCGTGCGCCTGCGCCGGACGCCCGACCTGCGCCGACACGCCCGACACGGCGTGATGTCGTCGGCCTGCGGGGTCTGCGGCCGCACGACGATGGAGGACCTCGATGAACGGGTCGGGCAGGTCCAGGCCGGACGAGCCCCGGTGCCCGATCCCGTCGACCCTCGCCTCCTGCTCACGCTGCCTGATCGTCTGCGCGCCGCCCAGGAAGTCTTCGGGACCACCGGCGGACTGCACGCCGTGGCGCGGTTCGACCGCGACGGGGCGCTGCTCGACCACGCCGAGGACGTGGGGCGCCACAACGCGTTCGACAAGGTCGTCGGACGATCGGTCCGCTCCGGGGGCCTGCCCTGGACGGACGACATCGTCCTGTTGTCCGGTCGCGCCTCGTACGAACTGCTTGCCAAGGCGGCCATGGTCGGCGCCCGCGTCGTTGCCTCCATCGGGGCGCCGTCCTCCCTTGCCATCGAGATCGCGGAGCGCCACGGCATCTGCCTCGTTGGCTTCCTGCGTGACGGCCACGGCAACGTGCACACCCATCACGATCTCGTGCAGTCATCAGGGTCCGACGGCGGGGGAGCGGCATGACGCGGCGCAGAGTCCAGCCCACGGCGCCCGATGCGCTGACCGGCCGTTTGAAGGTCACCTCGCGACGCACCGTCGCTGCGGGACTCGAAGCCGTGGCGGTCTCGACCCAGCACCTCCTGCAGGCGACCGGCCCGGCGACGGCGACCAGCCTCATGGCGAAGGTGAACCAGGTCGACGGCTTCGACTGCCCCTCGTGCGCGTGGCCGGACCCCGCCGAGCAGCGGTCGTTCGCCGAGTTCTGCGAGAACGGCGCCAAGGCCTTCGCCGAGGCCGCCAATGAGGCACGCGTCGACAGCGCCTTCATGGCCGAGCACTCGGTCTCGGACCTCTCCGACCAGACCGACCGATGGCTGGCCAAGCAGGGCCGTGTGACCGAACCGATGGTCCTGCGCTCTGGCGACGACCACTACCGGCCCATCACATGGCAGGACGCCTTCGCCCTGGTCGGCGAGCACCTGCAGGGGCTGGACAAGCCAGACCAGGCCACCTTCTACACCTCGGGCCGGACGTCCAACGAGGCCGCGTTCCTCTACCAACTCTTCGTCCGCGCCTACGGCACCAACAACTTGCCCGACTGCTCGAACATGTGCCACGAGTCCTCGG
>CBDTZE010000075.1:0-7985 GCA_965364815.1 uncultured Nitriliruptoria bacterium
AGGCCGACCTCACGCTGCGCCATCGCCAGGCGGGTCAGCGAGTCCATCATCAGGAGCACGTCCGAGCCGCGGTCGGCGAACCACTCGGCGATCCGGGTTGCGAGGAAGGCGGCGCGCAGACGCGTCATGGCCGGCTCGTCCGAGGTGGCGACGACCAGGATGGTGCGGGCCATGCCCTCCGGTCCGAGGTCGTCCTCGATGAACTCACGGACCTCACGGCCGCGCTCTCCGACCAGCGCGACGACGTTCACGTCGGCCACCGTGCCCCGAGCCATCATGGAGAGCAGGGTGGACTTTCCGACGCCGGATCCGGCGAAGATGCCCATGCGCTGACCGCGACCAATGGTGCAGAGCGTGTCGACCAGGCGGACGCCGGTCGGAAGCGGGGCGTCGATCCGGGACCGGCTCATGGGGTCCGGGGCGTCGATGTCGATCGAGACCGGCTCGCCGACGATCGGGGGGCCGCCGTCGCGGACACTGCCGAAGGCGTCGACGACGCGGCCGACCATGGACGCGGAGACCTGGGTGCGGAAGCCGCCGGGACGCGGGACGACGGCGTCGCCGCGGCCGATGCCGGCCGTCGAACCGAAGAGCATGGCACGTGCGCCATCGGCGGAGAGCGCCACGATCTCGGCGGGGCGGGTGCCGGCAGCGGTGGTCACGTCGACGGCGTCGCCGACCCGCAGGCGCAGACCACGCACCTCGACCTCGTTGCCGACGACACGGGCGACACGGCCGGCAACACGGCCGGGGACAAGTCCGGTCAGGAGTTCACTGGACATCGAGCGCCTCCCGGACCGAGTTCCAGATGGCGGCCCAGGTCAGGTCGGCGTCGGCCCAGCGGCCCGTCACGCGCGCCTCACCCGGCTGCAGGTCGGGCGCCTCGCGCAGTTCGATCTCGGGAGTTGCCAACGCTTGGAGCGTCGGCAGGTCCACCGTGCTGACGTCGATCGTCACGGGGCGGTCGTCCACGACCTTGAGCGCGGCAGCGACGCGATGCAGGACGCCACCGGCCTCGGCGTCGGCATGCCCGACGACGGCGACGGCCGCCGCAAGGGCCACGGTGTTCACACGGCCGGCAAGATCGTCGGCGATTCGGTCGGACTGTGACCGGGCGATCTGCACGGCCTGGGCGATCGAGGCAGCCAGGGCGGAGCCGGTGGCCTCGGCCTCGGCGCGGCCGCGGGCCTCGCCGTCGGCGAGTCCCTGGGCGTAGGCGCGGGCCCGCTCTGCCTCGACGGCGGAGCGGATTGCGGGATCCTCGAGGAGGCCCGGCGCGATGATGGCGCGGGGTTCCTGGGTGGTCCCAGCGTCGCGGATGACCCTACGCAACAAGGTCCTCCCCGCCGCCCATGGAGATGGTGATCGTGCCTTCGTCGGCGAGTTGCTGCACGCTCTTGACGACCTTGGTGCGTGCCTCGTCAATGTCGGTCTTCGGCAGCGGACCGAGCAGCTCCAACTCCTCCTGCAGTGCCGTGCCGGCGCGCTCGGAGAGGTTGCGCCAGATGATGTTGGCGACGGACTCGTCGAGCCCCTTCATGGCGATGGCGAGGCTCTGCGGCTCGACGGCGCGCAGGACTTCCTGGATGGCGCGGTCGTCGAGCGTGACGATGTCCTCGAACACGAACATCATCTCGCGGATGCGGTTGGCCAACTCGGCGTCGACGGACCGGACGTGCTCGATGATCGACTCGCTGCGCTCACGACCGAGTTGGTTGAGCATGGTGGCTGCCTCACGGGCGCCGCCGGTCTCGACACCGGAGGTCGAAGCGCGGGGCGGGCCGAGGGTGCGGCGAAGCGCTTCCTCGACCAGCCGGATGGAGCGCGCGCCGACGGGGCGGATCGTCGCGACCCGCATCGCCACGGCGCTCTGCAGGTCGTCCTGGAACGCGACCAGAACCTTGCCTGCCTGGCGTGCGGAGAGGTTGGCCAGGACCAGTGCAATCGTCTGGGGGTGCTCGTCCTCGAGGGCCGCAGCGATCTGGGCCGGGTCGTAGTCACGCAGGAAGACGAAGGGACGAGCGGCGTCGAGGCCCAGGACACGGTCGACCTCTTCGCGGACCTCGGCCTCGCCGACGCTGGAGCGCCAGGTACGGATGATGCGGGCCGCGTACTCGGGCCCTCCGGTGAGCGTCTGCGAGCGAGACTGGGCCTCACCGAGGAACTCGTCGACGATCGTGCCGACCTCTTCGGTGGGCACGTCGCCCAGCGACGCGACCTCACGGGCGATCAGCTCCACCTCGGCGTCGGTCAGGTGACGGAACACGCTGCTGGCGGCGTCCGGCCCCATGGCCAGGACCAGGGCAGCAGCCTTCTTCGATCGTGAGAGCGTGCTCATTCGTCACCCTCCGTCAGCCAAGAGCGCAGCAGTGCCGCGACCTGGTCCGGCTGTTGGTCGGCCAAGGTCCCGACGCCACCGGATGCGCCCATCGGTGCGGCGACCGCGACCGGCTGAGCGACCGCGACAGGCAGGTTCTGGGGTGCACCGACCAAGGCCGGAACCGCGTCATTGGTGGCGCCGTTGAAGGCTCCGCCACTGATGGCTGGCGGTGCGGCCGGAGCCGGGAGCCACGTGACCTCGTCCTGTTCCTTGCGGCTGCGACTCATCAGGAACATCGCGGCTGCGGCGAGGAGGACGACCAGGCCGCCCACGATCTGCGGAACCATGCTGACCATGTCGGTCACGGAGCCGGCGGGCGCCTCGACCTCGGCCGGCGGGCTGAACGGGTAGCTGAGGACCTCGATGGTGTCGCCTCGAGCGATGTCGAGACCGACCGCTGCGGCGACCAGGGACTCGATGGAGGAAGCGTCCGGGACGGTGGCCCCGGTCAGCGATCCGTCATCCACCGTGACGGCGACCGAGAGACGCTCCGGGGTGCCGGGTGCCTGGACGTTGCGGGTGACGACGCGGTTCACGCCGTACTCCCGTGTGGTCTCGTCACGGCTGTACTCGGTGGCCTCGCCGTCGGCGGCAACGGGGCCTCCACCCTCGACCCCGACCGTGCCGCCCGGAGGCGTTCCCGTGCCGTTGTAGGTCTCGGTGGAGGTCTGCTCACGCATGGCGACCTGGGAGTCGGCGTCGTAGGTCTCCGTCTCACTGGCCGACTCGTCGAAGTCCAGGACGGCATTGACCGTCACGGATGCGCGGCCCGGACCAGCCAGGGCCTCGAGCTGCGACAGCGCCTTGGCAGCGAGTGCTGCTTCGTACGCCCGGGTGGCGGAGAGGTTCCGGTTGGCCTGGCCGAACGCGCCGCTGGTGGAGTCGGGCATGTTGAGCACGTTGCCGGCGGTGTCCGCGATGGTCACGTCGGCGGCGTTGAGGCCGTCGACGCCTCCGGAGATGAGCACGACGATGGCCTCGACCTCGCCGGCGGTCAGGGTGCGAGCCGGGTCGATCAGGACCGAAGCCTTGGCCGGCGCGGTGGCCTCACGAAAGAGCTCGTCCTGCGGGATGACGATGTGGACCTGGGCCGAACGGACGCCGTCGAGTGAGGAGATGGTGCGTGCCCACTCCCCCTCGATGGCTCGCTTGAGGTCAACCTGCTGCTTGAAGTCGGAGACCGACAGGCCCTGCCCATCGAGCAGTTCATAGCCGGGCGCCCCGGGCGAGCCAGCGATGCCGGCGCCAGCGAGGCGGGCCCGGGTGTCGAACAGCGCGGCGCGCTGGACCATCACCGTGGAGCCCTCGAGCTGGTACTGCACGCCCATGGACTCGAGCTCGTCGATGACCTCGGACACCTCGGCGGAGTCCATGCCCGTGTAGAGCACGGTCCAGCTGGGCGAGCTCACCCACTGCATGAACAGGGCCAGCGCCACAGCCACGACGGCTGCGGCGGCGCCCATGACGGCACGGTGGGCGAGCGGCAGCTCTCCCCACAGTTCCTTGAGTCGATCGATCATCGTCATCAGACCTGCATCCGCATGATCTCCTGGTAAGCCTCAACGGCCTTGTCACGTACGTGGGTCAGCACCTCGACGCCCAACTGGGCCTGCGACGTCGCGGTCATCAGTTCCTGGATGCTGGTGTCGCCGCCGGTCGCCACGTCCTGGATGGCGACGTCCGCCGTCTTCTCCAAGTCCGAGACGGCCTGCAGGCCGTTCTGGAAGGCGTCGGCGAATCCGGGCGCCGGGGCGGCAACGGGGGCGGTTGCGGCTCCGATGCCACCGATCGCACCGGCGGCCCCGGCAGGCGGCATGGGCGGAATGGGGAGGGACATCAGCGCTGTCCGATCTGCAGGCTCGAGCGGTACATCTCTTCAGCGCTCTTGATGGCCTTCACGGAGGCCTGGAAGCTGCGCTGGGCGATGATCAGGTCGCTCATGTGGGCGGCGAGGTCGACGTTGGGCATCGTCACGTAGCCCTCCTCGTCGGCGTTGGGATTGTTGGGGTCGTAGGCCCGGGCGTGCTGCCCGTTGGCGGTTGTCGTCCCGGACACCTGGACGCCGGATCCGGCGGAGCCCAGCTCGCTGTCCGTCCGTGCCTGGGCCTGGACCATCACGGCCTCGAAGGGCGCCTCGCCCTCGGGGCGGACGGTGTTGACGTTCGCGATGTTGTGCGCGAGGGCGTCGATCCAGAACTGCGAGAACGAGGCGCCGGTCGCGGCGACGTCCATGGCACTGAACGGGCCGGCCATCAGCGGCCCCCGATCGCGGAGCGAAGGACGTTCATCTTGAAGTTCCAGGCCTGGACCATCGCGTCCTGGGTCAAGTTGTTCTTCAGCAGCCCGACCATCTCCGTCTCGAGGTTGACATCGTTGCCGTTCTGGTCGGGCAGGCCACCGATGGCTTCGACCGACGGGCCGCGGAGCTGCTCGACGCGGCCGGTGCCCAGCGCATCCGCGAGGTGCGACTCGAACGAGACGCGCGTCCCGCGGAAGCCTGGCGTGGCGATGTTGGCGATGTTGTGGCCGTGGACCTCGGCACGCTTCGCGACGCCGCGCAGTGCGTACTCGACCGCCTGCATGGTGTTGTCGCTGATGCCATCCACGCCATCGCTCCCGGGTTGTTTTCTTTGCCGGAAAAGCGAAAGCGGACGGCGCATGAAGCGCGCCGTCCGATGGCGTCCACAGTTCCGACTCAGTTGTCACAGGGCCGGTCGACGGGGACGGTGACGGCTTGAGCACCACGCGTCACATTGGCGTCACATTGGTCCGAAAGGACCAGACCGCGTGGCCCCTACTGGCCCGATCGTCACACCGTGGCGGCGGACCGGGACTCGATGACGCTCGCCTGGGCGTAGGCGCGTGCGGCGTCTCGGTGCTTGGGGCCCTGCCCCAACTCGTCGAGGATCAGGCGCATGCCGTCGCGGATCGCGGACTGCACGCTGTCCGAGAGGACGGACAGCCGGCGGTACCGAGCGAGTTCCCCATCCGTGGGTTCGTCGCTCGGCACCGCCAGGGACGGTGCCGTCCAACCGTCCTGCGGCCACTCACCACTTGCGAGCGCTGCCTGCGCTCTGGTGAGGGCGCTTTCATACAAGTCGAGGTTCTGGGTCCAGGTCGGGGCGCTCATCAGCCCGCCATGGCCGCAGCTTGCTGCGGCACGGCCGGGTTGCCCTTGACGCAGGCCTGGTCCCAGGCGTCACGAAGCTCGCGGATCACGGTCTCGACGTCGTCGAGTTTGGCGATGACCTTCGAGATGCTGATCGTGAGCAGTTCGTGCTGGCAGAAGTCGTAGAGAGCGGCGAAGTACCCGGAGATCGGGCTGCCCTTCTCGTGGTTCAGGCTGATCTGGAGTTCGTTGACGATGGCCTGGACGCGCTGGAGTTCCTTGTTGATGACGGCGATGGCCGTCGGACCACCGTCGCGGTCGGCGATGCGAACCTTGCCGATGGCGGTGAGTGCGCCGTCGTACAGCATCAGGATCAGCTGGGCTGGGGTCGCCGTCATGATGGCCTGGCCCGCGTACGGGTTCGTGGCCCCGCGTGCGTAGGGGTTGGGCGTCATCGTTGCTCCTCAGACATCATTGCTGCGAGTTCTGCAGGCCCAGCTGGGCGGCGAAGAAGTTGGCGGTGGACTGGATCTGCGAGACCGCAGACTCCATCGCGGAGAACTGGCGGCGCAGCCCCTCCTCGCGGATGACGAGGCGACGCTCGAAGGCCTCGATGCGGTCCTGGTAGAGGTCCACGCGGCTCTGCAGCGAGTCCTTCGCCGTCGCGATGGTCCCGTCGGAGCCCTGGTACTCGTCGAGCAGTTTCGAGAGCGTGCCGGCGATGCCGGTCGAGTAGTCGACGGTGCCAAGGGCCAGCGTGCCGCCCGCGGTGTCGACCTCGCTCTGGCTGGCCGTGACGTTCAGCCGCAGGCCGCTGGCGTCGCCCGTGGTCGACCTGAGCAGTCGCCCCGTGCCCGTGGCTGCCGCGCCGTTGATCAACCCTTCGACGTCGGCGCCGGTGAAGGTGCCGTTGAGGCCGTAGGGGTCGCCGTCGACATCGACGGTGAAGGACTGCGACGATCCGAATCCGGTGGTCGCCATGGCGATCCGGTCGGAGCCCGAGGAGTTGTCGACGGAGGCGAGCAGCGTCGTGACATTCGCGGCGGTGAGTGCAGCGTTGATCTTGCCGACGACTTCAGCGGCGGTCGAACGGGGCGAGGTCGCCACCGAGATCGACTGACCGTCGGGCGCCGTGATGGTGAAGAACGACGGGTCGCTGCCCGGGTCGACGAAGTTCGCGCCGGTGGCCGCTGCCACCTGGGCGGCCTTGGTGATCTGGACGTCGTAGCTGCCCGCGGCCGTGCTGCTCTTGGCGTCGAGGAAGGAGACGCGTGTGTCCGTCGCCTTTGCGCTGGCGGCGAAGAGGTCCGCCACGGCGTCGTAGTCCTCCGTCAGGGCGGTACGGAGCTTGGACTCGTTGAGCACGAAGCTGCCGTTGGACTGGATCTCCAGGCCGACCGAGGATGCGTAGCCGAAGGTGCCGTTGAGGTTCGCGATGGGCTGGGAGACCGCCCGGCGGATGCCGTCGACGATCTCGCGCACCGCGCGGGAACCCGAGAGAGGCCCTCCCCCGGTGTCGACGTTGTAGGCACTGGCGGCGGAGAGTTGGGTCAGGGTCGAGTTGAGCTCGGTCACGAATGTCTGCACGGCCTCGACGGCCGCATCCGTGTCGCGGCTGGTCGTGATCGTGACCGGACTGGTCGTCGCCTGCGTCAGGGACAGCGTGACGCCCTCAATGAGGTCGCCGACGGTGTTGGTCGACCGGTTGACGGTCACAGAGTTGGCGCCGGAACCGAAGGTCATCTCGGCGTCACCTGCCGTCGAGACCTCGGTGAAGGAGTTGATCCCGGCGGAGGTCGAGGCAACCGTGAAGGCGGCGTCCGCCCCGGTGTCCTTGGACGTCAGCATGAGCCGGACGTCACCGTTGCTCTTGGTGATGACGGCAGCGTTGACGCCGATGTCCAGGTCGTTGATCGCCTTGGCCAAGTCGTTGACCGTGGTGGCGTCATTGGCAGCCACGTCGTGCTGGGTGCCGTCCACCGTGAGGGAGACCGTGCCCGCCCCAACGGTGCTCTCACCCGAAGCGAACGCGTCGGCACCGAAAAGTTGGTGCTGGCTGGCCAGGCGGTCGACGGTGAACGACAAGGAGCCGACGGGTGCTGATCCGCTGGCGACTGCGGTGACCGCGGCGCTGCTGGACTGGGCCGTCACGAAGGACGAGAAGTCGCTGAGCTTGTCGAGGCCCTTGGAAGCGTCCTGGAGCGCGCTGACCCTCGTCGTGATCGAGGCCCAGGCGTCGATGCCCTGCTTGAAGGTGCCCTGTTGGGCCTGCATGGTCCGGATCGGGATGCGCTCGACGGCCATGAGTTGGCTGACGATGCTGTTCGAGTCGATGCCAGAGGCGAGGCCACTGATCGAGAAACCTGCGCTCATGCTGGACCTCCTTCCTCAGGCTCGGGCGCGAATGAGACGTGCAGCCGGGGCGGGGTTCGCGCGGAACCCCACCCCGGCCCCGATCACTGCAGGAGGGAGAGGACGGACTGCGGCGAGGAGTTG
>CBDTZE010000076.1:0-7938 GCA_965364815.1 uncultured Nitriliruptoria bacterium
CTGGTTCTCCACCACCGGCTGGATGATGTGGAACTTCCTGGTGTCCGGCCTGTTGGTCGGATCCACGATCGTCCTGTTCGACGGCAACCCGGCACACCCCGGCCTCGACGCCCTGTGGGCGATGGCCGAGGACGTCGGCGTCAACTTCTTCGGGGTCTCCGCGCCGTTCCTCATGGCCTGCCGCAAGGAAGGCCTGCGCCCCGGTGACGACCACGACCTCGGCGACCTGCGTGCCGTCGGATCGACCGGCGCCCCGTTGCCCGTGGACGGCTTCCGGTGGGTCTACGACGCGGTCGACGAGGACCTGTTGCTCACCTCGATCTCCGGGGGCACGGACGTCTGCACGGCCTTCGTCGGCGGCAGTCCGCTGACCGACGTGCGTGCCGGCGAGATCTCCTGTCGCTTCCTCGGTGCTCGCGTCGAGGCCTACGACCAGGACGCCAAGCCGGTCATCGGCCAGACCGGAGAACTGGTCATCACCGCACCGATGCCGTCGATGCCCGTCGCCTTCTGGGGCGACGACGACGGCTCGCGCTATCACGACGCCTACTTCGACATGTTCCCGGGCGTGTGGCGCCACGGCGACTGGATCACGATCAGCGACCGTGGGTCCTGCGTCATCCAGGGTCGGTCGGACGCGACGCTCAACCGGGGTGGGGTCCGGCTGGGCACGGCGGAGTTCTACGCGGTCGTCGACGGCCTCGACGAGGTCAAGGAGTCGCTGGTCATCCACCTCGAGGACGACGAGGGCGGGATGGGCGAACTGCTGCTGTTCGTCGCTCCGGCCGACGGCGTCGAGGTGGACGACGACCTGCGACGCACGATCGCCACGGCCCTGCGTTCATCGCTGTCGCCCCGGCACATCCCCGACCAGGTCATCGCCGTGCCCGGCGTGCCTCGCACGCTGTCCGGCAAGAAGCTCGAGGTTCCCGTCAAGCGGATCCTGCGCGGCACGCCGCTGGACGAGGCCGCGTCGAGGGGCGCCCTGGCCAATGCCGAGGTGTTGGACGCCTACGTCGACTTCGCCGCGTCGCGGGCCTGAGGGTCAGACCGTCGTGGGCAGCAGTCGCAGGAGTCGCGCCGCCGGGTCCTGGCGGAACAGCTCACGAAGCACGTCGTAGAAGTCGGGCTTCTCGCGCCAGAGCGTGATGGGGTCGTCGAGGAAAGCCTCGACGGCGACCGCGAAGAACTCGGCCGGGTTCTGGGCGCCGTAACGACGGAGCACCGGGTCGGGGCGCCGCCGCAGCGACGCCATCTCCTGGGTGGCGAGGTCGTGCCAGCGCTTGCGCGTGGTCCGGTCGCCCAGCAGTGGCGTGCCATCGACACGGCCGTCGCGCATGTCGAGCTTGTGGGCGAACTCGTGGAAGACGACGTTGCGGCCACGACCGGGGAACTGCAGGGATTCCTCGACGCTGTCCCACGCCAGCAGGACCGGGCCGTGAAGCTGCGCCTGGCCCAGCAGGTGCTCCGGGGCGGTCGTCATCACGCGGGGCGTCGCGGTCGGGCGCTCATGACTCTGGACGACGGTCGTGGGGTGCACGACCACGGTCGAGACGTCGCGGTACTGGTCCAAGGCGGTCGCCGACCCCAACGCCGCGGCCAGTCCGACCAGCGGGAGGGCGGCCTGGGCGGCGATCAGCAGCGGCATCTCGTCGTCGAGCTCGAACCCCCGGGCTGCCTCGACGTCCTTCGTGGCGAGGAAGGCAACGGTCAGGGACTCCAGATCGAGCCGTTCTGCGGTCGTCAGGACGTGCCACCACGGGAGGCGCTGGGCAAGGACCAGCCGCTGGGCCGGCGCAAGCTGACGCTCCGAACGGTCGCGGTCTCGTCCGCGGCCGCCCAGCATCCCGGCGATCGTCGCCCGCCATCCACTTCGTTGCATGTTCCCGCCCGTGCTCTGAGGTCTTCGTGCCCCCTCAACGCATGGGGGTTCCCCAGCCATCCCATCCTGCCTCGGACGCGCGCAGGTTCGCTGCGTGCGAGACTGCCGCTCATGGATGACTTCACAGAGACATACGGACCCTGGGCGCTGGTCGCGGGCGGCTCCGAAGGGCTCGGCCTCGCCTTCGCGGATGAGCTCGCCAGGCGCGGGCTGGGGCTGATCGTGGTCGCGCACGAGGCCGAGCCCCTTGCCGCGGCCGCCACCCACCTGCGAGGTCGGGGCGTCGAGGTCATCGACGTCCTCGCCGACCTCGGCACCGGGGAAGGCGTCGCGTCGGTCCTTGCGGCGTGCGAGGGACACGACGTCGGACTCTTCGTCGCGAACGCCGCCGTGGCACCCCGGGGGCTCTTCGTCGAAACGCCGGTTGAGCAGCTCCTCGCGGCCGTCCGCGTGAACGTCGAGGCTCCCGTGCGCCTCAGTCATGCGCTGGCCGGGCCCATGCGAGACCGCGGCAGGGGCGGGATCATCCTGGTGTCATCACTGTCGTCGCTGCAGGGAACCGCCGTGTTCTCGACCTATGCCGCGACCAAGGCCTTCCTGCGAGTGCAGGCGGAGGGGCTGTGGGAGGAACTGGGCCGCGACGGGGTGGATGTCCTGAGCGTCGTGCCCGGGACGATCGACACACCGGGCCTGCGATCCTCCGCGCCACGGGGCGGGCCCATGCCGATGGCTCCGGCGATCGTCGTGGAGGCGGCGCTGGACGGCCTGGGGAAGGGGCCCGTCGTCTTTCCCTCGGGCAAGGACCGCTGGACCTCGCGCCTGCTGACCCGCGTCATTCCGAGGTCACGGGCGATCCGCCTGGTGAGCGCGACCACGCGGCGGATGTACCTGGGCTGACACGGGGCCGCCGAAGGTCCCTTGGTGAAGGGCACTTGGCCCCTCCCGAGAGGCTCGCCGACACGCGACCATCGTCTCATCGGCCACCAAGAAGGAAACGCCATGAGCCTGACCGACCTCCCCCGCATCGGCGACCTGCTCGCACCCGTCACGGCCTCGGTTCGCCCCTCGGACACGCTGCGTGCTGCCGCGGTCCACCTTGACGCGGACCACGTGGGCGCCCTGCTCGTCATCGCTCACGACGGTGCCGTCGGCCTGATCTCGGAGCGGGACCTCGTTCGCTCCCTGGCCGAAGGACTCGACCCCGACGTCGAGCGAGTCGACAACTGGATGACCGCCGAACTGCTGACGGCAACCCTCGACACCACGGTCCCGGCGGCCATCGAACTCATGGAGGCCAACGAGATCCGCCACTTGGTGGTCACGACCGCGACCGGCATGCCTGCGGGAGTGGTCTCGCTGCGACGCCTCGTCGCCGGAGACGTCATCCTGCCTGCCTGACCCCGGCGGCAGAAGAACGAACACCCGTTCGAGTACACTGCGCAGCGCACCGACCCGGACCGTCGCGCCATGCTGCTGCTGCAAGGATCACTGCTCGACATCGGCGAGCCCGACGTTCTGCCGTTGGCACCCGTGCGACGCGAGTTGGCAGACGGGGCGTGGGTCGACCACCAACCCGACTGGCTGGCCGGATCGGATCAGGTCTTCGACCGGCTGCGACGCTCGGCCCAGTGGGACTGCCATGAACGCCAGATGTGGGGCACCACGGTCGCGACCCCCCGGCTGACGTCGTGGTCGCCGGTCGCGGAACTCCCCGCAGAACTGGACGTGCTTCGCCGCGCCGCACGAGCCGTCAGCGAGCACTACGACGCCCCGTTCACTCGCGTCGGTTCCAACCTCTACCGGGACGGGCGGGACTCGGTCGCCTGGCACGGCGACAAGGAGGACGGACTGGTCGCCATCGTGTCCGTCGGCGAACGCCGGACCTTCCGGATGCGTCCCAAGGGCGGTGGGCCGTCACTGTCCTGGCGCCTGGGACGGGGCGACCTGCTGGTGATGGGCGGGACCTGCCAGAGCACCTGGGAGCACACGGTTCCCAAGGCATCGGCGGCAGCCGGGCCGAGGATCAGCATCACCCTGCGAACGGGCACCCTCGATGCTCCGTGGTTCCGAGAGGACCGCTGAGTCCTCGACGCCCTAGCGTCAGCCGCGACTCGACCAGGAGAACGGCCGTGACGCAGGACCATCCCACGCGACCGTTCTCCCTTTCGCGCCTGCCGGACGAGGTCGCGGTGGCGACCGCAAGCGACCTCGAGCAGCAGATGCAGACGCGGCGATCCGTCCGACACTTCTCCGACGAACCCGTTCCCCGCGAACTCGTGGAGCAGGCCATCCGGATCGGGGCGTCGGCTCCGTCCGGGGCGCACCTGCAGCCGTGGACCTGGGTCGTGATCGGCGACCAACCCACCAAGCAGCGACTCCGCGACGCCGCCGAGGCCGAGGAACGTGCCTTCTATGCGGAGCGCGCCACGCCGGAGTGGCTGGAGGCCCTGGCGCCGCTGGGAACCGACGAGGTCAAGGAGCACCTGACCACCGCCCCGTGGGTCGTGGTCCTGTTCCGCCACCGGTACGAGGTCCTGCCCGACGGCACGCGTCGCAAGAACTACTACAGCGCCGAGTCCTGCGGGATCGCCGCGGGCTTCTTCATCATGGCGTTGCACCAGCTGGGGTTGGCGACGCTCACCCACACGCCCAGCCCCATGGGCTTCCTGTCCGAGTTGCTGGAACGGCCAGAGCACGAGCAGGCGTTCCTCGTCCTGCCGGTGGGCCACCCTGCCCCGGACGCCAGGGTTCCGGACATCGCCCGTCGCACCCTGGACGAGGTCAGCGTCTGGCGCTGACGCGTCAGCCTCGCCGTTGCTTGTTCTTCGTGCCGCGGTGGGCCTCGACCGAGCGCGGGTCCTCGGGCCAGGCGTGCTTGGGATAGCGGCCACGCATCTCCGAGCGGACCTGCTGGTACGCCCCGTCCCAGAACCCGGCAAGGTCACGCGTCACCGCAAGCGGGCGTTGCGCCGGCGAGAGCAGGTGGACCAGCACCGGCACCCGACCGTCAGCGACGCGAGGCGTGTCCTCCAACCCGAACAACTCCTGGAGCTTGACGGCCAGCACGGGCTCACCCGTTTCCCAGTCGAGGCGGATGCGAGAACCGGACGGGACCGTGAGATGCGTCGGGGCGAGATCGTCGATCCGGCGGACGCGGTCGTGCGGGACCATCGTGAGCAGGGCCGTGGTCGTGTCGACCTTGCGCAGGTCCGCCAACCGACGCGCGCCGTTCGGGACGAATGGCAGCAGCCAGTCGTCGAGGTGCTCCAGGAGTGCGTCGTCGCCGGTGTCCGGCCATGGCTCGCCCAACGCCCCGTGCAGGAAGGTGAGCCGCTCGCGCAGGGACTGGCCACGTTCAGACCAGGGCAGCAGGTCCAGGCCGCGCAGGCGCAGGCCCTCGACCAGGGCGGGGCGGACGTCGCGGCCTCGCAGGTCAAGCGGGCGCGTCACCAGCACGATGGCACCGAGCCGCTCCTCGTCGACCGCCTCGACGTCGCCACGGTCCTCGTCCCAACGGACCCGCTCCTCGCGTGTCACCAGGCTGCCGAGCACGCGGGCCACGACCTCGGGCGGGATGGCAGCGGCACGGTGCACCCGGGCATCGACGCGTCCGGCATCGACGTCGGCGACGGCGATCCATTCCTCGGCGGCAAGCGGGTCTCCCGCGTCCAGGACCGCGCCCCGGCCGCCCGCCAGGAGAAATCTGCCACGGTCGGCCGCAGCGTTGCTTCGCAGACGACCCACGCGGTCTGGCCAGGCATGGGCGACCAGGGCCCCGACCAGGTCCTCCTCGTCGAGTCCCGAGACGTCCACGTCGTTGCCGGCCACCACCGGGAGGCGCGACGCGACACGTTGCAGTCGTTTGGCCTCACGGCGCACGGCGGCCAGCGCGCCCTCGCGGACGTCCTGGCGGCGGTCCGTCCCCCGCAGGACACGCAGTCGTGTCACGAGGTCGGCGTCAGGTCGCGACCGGTTGCGACCGACGACGTCACGTTCGGCCAGGAGGGCAGCGACGTCGACGCCCAGTCGCGTCACGCCCCAGGCAGCCGCCGAAGCAACCAGGTGCCCCAACCGGGGATGGAGCGGGAGCGAGGCCAGGACCCGACCGTGGTCGGTGATCCGGTCAGCCTCGTCCAGCGCCCCGAGCGCCCGCAACGTCGTGCGCGCCTCCGCGAGGGACGGGGCAGGCGGAGCATCCAGCAGACGCAACTCGTCGACCGTCGTACCGAAGGCGGCGACGGTCAACAGGAACCCGGCGAGGTCGCCCTGGGCGGACTCCGGGACTGGCCACGCGGGGCGTCCGGCATGCGATGCCGCCGGCCAGAGTCGCACCGCATGCCCTGGAGCCACGCGACCGGCCCGGCCCGCACGTTGGTCCGCCGACGCGCGCGACGCCGGGACGGTGACCAGTCTGGTCATGCCGGTGCGGGCGTCCAGTCGGGGCTCGCGCGCCAGCCCGGCGTCGACGACGATCCGCACGCCGGGAACGGTCACGCTGGACTCCGCGAGGTCGGTCGAAAGGACCACGCGCCGACCGTTGCCCGGCCGCAACGCCCGGTCCTGCTCACGGGCTGGCAGCCCGCCGTGCAGACGGACCACCTCGACTCCGAGACCTCCGAGACCTCCGGCGGTTCGGTCGATCTCTGCGACACCGGGGAGGAACACCAGCACGTCGCCCTCGTGAGCCGTCAGGACGTCGCGCACGGCGTCCGCGACGACCTGCCCGACCTCGTGCGGTCGAGCGGCCGACAGCGGCGAGGCAGCAACGTGCTCCACGGTCACCGGGAAGGCGCGTCCGAGCGACGCGACGACCGGCGTGCCCGGTCCGACCAGGTCCGCGACGGCCGGCGCGTCGATCGTCGCTGACAGGACCCCGATCCGCAGGTCGGGGCGCAGGACGTCACGGGCCTCGAGACACAGGGCCAACGCGAGGTCGGCATCCAACGAACGCTCGTGAAACTCGTCGAGGAGGACGGCGGCGACGCCCGGCAGTTCCGGATCGCGCTGCAGGCGTCGCACCAGCGTCCCCTCGGTGACGACCTCGACGATCGTGCGGTCCGAGACCCGCCGATCCTCTCGGGTCGACAGGCCGACCCGCTCCCCCACGGACTCACCAAGCTGCTCGGCCATGCGCGCGGCCGCAGCACGGGCGGCGACCCGGCGTGGCTCCAACACGACGATGCGTCCGCCGTTGCGCCACGGAGCATCCAACAGGGCGAGCGGCACCCGCGTGGTCTTGCCGGCACCCGGTGGTGCCGTCACGACCACCGTTCCAGCCACGGCAAGTGCCTCGACGACGTCAGCGAGGACATCGTCGATCGGCAGGGCCCCGCCGAGACTTCCCACTCAGTCGGTGTCGACTGCTGCGGCACCAGCCAGCGCCGCGGCCTTGAGGCGTTCCAGCTCGGCCTTGGCCGGATCCTGCTCGACGTCGTGCAGGTGGACACGGAAGGTCGCGCCCTTTCCCTCGACGCTGGTGACCGAGACCTCACCGCCGGTCTGACGGGCCAGGGCTCGCACGATGTGCAGGCCCAGGCCCCGGCCTTCGCCGTGCTCGCTTCCCTGGGCTCGGAACTTGAAGATGCGTTCGAGGTCGTCTGACGCGATCCCCCGCCCGTCGTCCGCAACCTCGATCGAGACGCCCTCGTCCGTCCGAGACGCGGAGACCGTCACCGTGACGCCCTCGCCGCCGTGGACGAAGGCGTTGCGCACGAGGTTGGACACCACGCGTTCGACGTCGGTGGCGACCCCCATCACCCGCATGCCGGCGGGAACGTCCACCTTGACGATTCCTTGGCGGCTGGCCGCACACGCGCGAGCCAGGTCGCTGGCCACGCGGACCAGGTCCACCGCCCGGACGTCCGGGCGCTTCGGGTCCGTCAGTTGCCCCAGGAGCTTGTCCACCCGCTCGACCTGGCGCACCAGGGTCTCCACGATCTCCCCGCGCGTGTTCTCTGGCAGGCTGTCCATGCCGCGTTGCAGCAACGAGGTGGCCATGCTGGCGGCGGACAGAGGCTGGCGGATGTCGTGGGCCAACGTGGCAACGAGGTTGCCCC
>CBDTZE010000077.1:0-7896 GCA_965364815.1 uncultured Nitriliruptoria bacterium
TCGGCAAGGGCCACGCGCAGGCCCAGGGCGAAGGCGCCCAGCGCCCCGACGGCCCAGCCGCGACCGGCTCGAACCTCCTGAGCTACGAGGTCGTGCTGTCCGCGGGGCCCTCTGCCGGCTGACGCAGGTCCACGGCCGGCTGACGCAGGTCCACGATCTGTTCGTCATCGCTCCCGGTTCGGGGGCGGCGGTACCACCCCTCGAGGGGCCGGACGAAGCCGTCCACGGCCTCCTCGAGTGCCTGGCCATGCAGTTCGTGCAACGGCAGGAACCGGTTGAGGTCGGGGCTGATTGCGGCGATGCCGGTGTGGGTGAACAGGGTCATCACCCAGGCGGCGAGGTGCTGCGTCGATGCGCCCTCACGCAGGGCGCCGTCTCGCTCGGCCATCGCGACGACCTCACCGATGACCTCCACGAAGTGCTGGTCGAGGGAGGCACGCAGGGCGTTTCGGACCGCCGCGTCGGGTTCAAAGGTCACGGCGAGCAGCATCTGGCGTTCGAGCTCGTTCTCCCGGTGGAAGATGATCCAGTCCAGGAGCATCTGGCGCAGCACGTCGAAGAGTTCCGGGCTCGACGCCAGGTGGCCCTCGAGACGCCGGACCATGTACGCCCTCGTACGCGCGTGCATCTCGTCAGCGACGTACCGGAACAGGTCGAGTTTGTCCTCGAAGTACTGGAACAGCGAGCCCTTGGCCACGCCAGCGTCCCGGGCGACGACGTTCAGCGAGCCCGACGAGAAGCCACGACCACCGAACTCCGCGGCGGCCGCGAGCAGGATCCGCTCACGCTTGCCCTCACTGAGGTTGTGCCACGTAGTGGAAGGCATCCGTCAACTCCCCCGAGTTCTTGACACGAACTGAACCATTGCAGGGAGCCTGCCCCCGCTGACAGCATGTCAACCTTGCTCCCAGTCGTCGATCTCGCCGAGGAGGGCAGCCACGTGGTGGGCCGGGGCGAAGGACGCCTCGGCGGCTCGACGTTGCAGTGTCGCCATGCCGCTGCGGTCGAGGTTCAGCATCCCCACGGCCAGCGCCAGTTCCTGTGTGAGCGTGGTCGAGAAGAAGGGCGGGTCGTCGGAGTTCACGGTCACAGCGAGCCCGGCAGCGGCCATGGCGGCAAGGGGATGGCTGGCGTGGTCCTCGACGACGCCCAACACGACGTTGCTCGTCGGGCAGACCTCGAGGACGACCTGCTCGCGGCGCAGTCGTTCGACGAGGTCGGGGTCCTGCATCGCCCGCACCCCGTGGCCGATGCGGTCGGCGCCCAGCAGGTCAAGGGCGCGGCGCACGTTGTCGGCGCTGCCGGTCTCGCCAGCGTGGACCGCCAGGCCCAGGCCCAGGGAACGGGCGCCCTTCGCGAAGTCGACGAAGTGGTCCTCGGGGTTGGTCGTCTCCGACCCGGCGAGGCCGAGGCCGACGATCGGTACGCCGAGGGCCAGGCCGGCCTCGACCAACGCCAGGGTCTGCGTGCCGCTGTCGGCGCCGTTGTCCCGCACGGCGTCGATGATCAGGCCGGCAGGGGCTTCCGGCACTTCCGCGAGACCGTCCCGCACGGCCTCCCACATGGCCGTGGCGTCCCAGCCCTGGTTGACGAGTGTCGACGCGGTGAAGGTGAACTCACTCCAGCGAACGTGCTGGTCACGCTGGCGCCTGGCCACGTCGCGCGCCACCCGCTGGAGGTCCTCGGGGCGCCGGACCTGGGCGGTGACGGCGAGGTAGGTCCGAACGAAGTGCATGAACTCGCTGTACCTGGCCGGGTAGCCCAACTGACCGTTCTCGCCGGTCTCGAAGGGCAGGGCCTGTGCGGGGTCCAGGCCATGCGACCGGGCGAGGGCCACGGCCGTGTCGGCCGGGATGGACCCCTCGAGGTGCACGTGGAGTTCGACCTTCGGCAGGGCCAGCAGGTCGGAGGGCGGAATCAGGGCTGTGTCGCGCGTCATGCGCGCGACAGTATTCCGTCGGAAGGTGCCGCGGGCGTGAGGTGCGAATTCTTCCAGCATCAACCGCCCTTTGTGGCGGCCAGGCGAGCGGGTGCCTCCGGAGGGGAAGGCATCCGCTCGTCGCATTTTTGCGCCGTAGGATCGTGCTTCCCCGAACCCGTCGGTCCAGCAACCATGCCCGAGAACCACGCCGATCGCATCGCCTCGCAGCACTCCCGTGCGGAGCAGGCCGCCGCGTACCTCGACATCGACGGCAAGCGCGCCCGCCACGACGAGCTCGAGGACCAGGCCGGGCGCCCCGATCTGTGGGACGACCCGGAGGCCGCCGCCAAGGTCACCACGGAGCTGGCCAAGACCGCGGCGGAGATCCGTCGCGTCGAGGAGGTCTTCCAGAAGATCGACGACCTGGCCACGCTCAACGAGCTCGCCCTCGAGATGGAGGACGAGGACACCGGCAGGGAGGTCGTCGCCGGCATCGACGCCATCGCGCGCCAGCTCGACGAGCTCGAGGTCGCGACCCTGTTGTCCGAGGAGTACGACCACTCGGACGCGATCGTGTCGATCAAGTCGGGTGAAGGCGGCGTGGACGCCATGGACTGGGCCCAGATGCTCCAGCGGATGTACCTGCGCTGGGCGGAGAACAAGGGCTACGAAGTCGAGATGTACGACGAGTCCTACGGCGAGGAAGCCGGGCTGCAGTCGACGTCGTTCGAGGTCCGCGGGGGAGCAGGGGAGGCCTACGGGATGCTCCAGGTCGAGCACGGCGTCCACCGCCTGCTGCGCAACTCCCCGTTCGACTCCCAGGGACGCCGCCAGACGTCGTTCGCCCTCGTGGACGTCGTGCCGGTGCTGCCGGAAGCCGAGGGTGAGATCGACATCCCCGACGACGAACTCCGTGTCGACGTCTATCGCTCCAGTGGCCCGGGTGGACAGAGCGTCAACACCACGGACTCCGCCGTCCGCCTGACCCACCTGCCCACGGGCATCGTGGCCTCGTGCCAGAACGAGAAGTCGCAGCACCAGAACAAGGCCGCGGCCATGCGTGTGCTGAAGGTGAAGATCGCCGAGGTGGAGCGTCAGAAGCGCCAGGACGAACTCGACGGCATCCGAGGCGGCCGCCAGAACGTTGGTTTCGGCTCGCAGATCCGATCGTTCTTCATGTACGGGAACCAGATCGCCAAGGACCACCGTTCCAACCATGAGCACGGCAACCCGTCCTCCGTGCTCGACGGCGGCCAGCACCTCGACGAATTCATCGAGGCGGAGTTGCGGCGCCGGGCCGAAGAGCGCTCCCGTGGGGACGTGGACGCCTGAGCGGCGTGTGCGCCGTTGGTAGCGTTGTGTGCCGTCCGACCCTTGTGGGGACCCGATGATCCAGTTGACGAACGTCAGCAAGACCTACCGCCCCAACGGGCGCGAAGAGGTGTCGGCGCTGCGTGACGTCTCTGTCGAGGTCGACAAGGGCGAGTTCGTCTTCATCGTCGGGCCATCGGGCTCCGGCAAGTCGACCTTGATGAAGATCCTCACGCGTGAGGAGCAGCCCGACGAGGGCGACGTCTACGTCGCAGGCAAGAACCTTCGCACGCTCAAGCGCTGGAAGACGCCGATGCTCCGCCGGGAGATCGGCTACGTGTTCCAGGACTTCAAACTCCTGCCGAACAAGACGGTCTACGAGAACATCGCCTTCGCGCTGGAGGTCATCGGCAAGCCGTCGCAGATCATCCACAAGCGCGTGCCCGAGGTGCTCGAGCTGGTCGGCCTGGACGACAAGGCGCAGGCCATGCCCCACGAGCTCTCCGGTGGCCAGCAGCAGCGTGTTTCGGTCGCCCGGGCCTTCGTGAACGCCCCGACGATCCTGCTCTGTGACGAGCCCACCGGAAACCTGGACCCCCAGACCTCCATCGGCATCATGAAGCTGCTCGACCGCATCAACCGGACGGGCGCGACCGTGGTCATGGCCACGCACGACCAGCACATCGTCGACTCCATGCGCCGCCGCGTCATCGAACTGGACAGGGGCGTCGTCGTCCGAGACCAGGCACGTGGCGTCTACGGCTACGCAGGCTGACAACTTTCCGCTCCCGCGAGGGCGAACCACCACCACCAGGGGCTGCAGGTGTCCGCACGTTGGCGCTACATCATCCAGGAGGCCACCATCGGCCTCCGCCGAAACCTGATGATGACCTTTGCCGTGATCCTGTCGATCGCGGTCTCCCTCACGTTGCTGGGCGCGTCCCTGCTGCTGTCCAGCCAGGTCGGCCTCGCCGCCGGTGACTGGTTCGGGAAGATCGAGGTCTCCATCTTCCTGTGCGACGGCACGCGGTGTGCCTCGGTCACCGACGAGCAGCGCGACAGCCTCCAGGATGACCTGTTGGCCGAGCCCGTGGTGGAGTCGGTCTTCTACGAATCCAAGCAGGAGGCGTACGACCGCTTCCGCGAGCAGTTCGCGAACGAACCTGAGCTCGTGGAGTCGGTCTCCGCCGACGTGTTGCCGGCGTCGTTCCGGGTGCGCTTGCAGGACCCCGAGCAGTTCGCGGTCATCAAGGACCGCTTCGAGGCCAGGCCGGGGGTCGAGGACATCATCGACCAACGTGAAGTCCTCGAGGACTTCCTGCGGTTCGCCAACGTGATCCAGGACAGCGCGTTGCGTGTGGCGCTGATCCAGTTGCTCGCCGCCTCGGTGCTGATCGGCAACACGATCCGTGTGGCGGCCTTCGCCCGGCGAGAACAGACCTCGATCATGAAGTTGGTGGGTGCCTCCAACTGGTACATCCGCCTGCCCTTCATCTTCGAGGGCATCATCGCCGGCTTCGCGGGAGCCATGGTCTCGTGGCTGCTGTTGTTGGTCGCGGTGCCGAGACTCGCGAACTCTCTGCGTGAGAACATCGACTTCGTCCCGTTCATCGGGTTCGCGGAAGCGGTGGCTGTCGGGCCCACGCTGCTGCTGACCGGTGTCCTCATCTCCTCGGTCGCCTCGGTGTTGGCGCTGCGTCGGTTCCTCGACGTCTGACGACTGACCCGGTTGGCTGTCCCCATGAATCTCCGTGTGCCCCGTGCCACCGGCATTGCCGGTCTGTCACTCGTGCTCGCCATCCAGGGCATCGGCCCGTCCGTCGCGCCGGCGATCGCGGAGGAGTACGAGCTCGAGGCAGAGCTCGACCAGACCGAGGAACAGCTGGCCAACGCGCGGGCCGCGATGGCCTCGCTCGGCGATGACATCTCGGTGGCGACGTCGGACCTCGAGTCCATCGACCGGCAGCTGTCCAGCATGTACGGCGAACTCGCCGAACGTGAAGCCGAGCTCCTCGCGGCCGAGGCAGAGATGGCCCTGGCGGAGTCAGCCACGGCCGCTGCCGAGTCCGAGGTCGCGGTGGTGACCCAACAACTCACCGCCGCCGAGCAGAAGCGCGAAGCCAGCGAGCAGGCCTTCGACGACCGCATCGTCGCCCTCTGGAAGTACGGGACGGTTGGGTATGCCAGCGCCGTGCTCCGCAGCGACGACGTCAATGAGGCCATCACCCAGGCGTACTTCGTGGGGCGCGTCCTGGAGTCCGACCAGAACCTCGTCGCCAAGGTGCGTGCCGCGCAGGACGCGATCACCGAACAGCGCAGCGCGCTGGACAAGGCCCGGGACCAGTTCGTCCTGGCGCAGTCCGGGGTGCAGGAGGCCGTACTGGCCGTCGCCGCCCTGACGCAGGTCCAGCGTGACCTGGTCGATGCGGTCGAGGTCGAACAGGACCGACGCAAGGGCGTCGTGGACTCGCTGCGGCTCAGCGAATCGCGCTACGCCGCCAGCATCCGTTCGCTGGAGGCAGAGTCCGATCGCATCACGCGAGAACTTGCCGCGTCCCGGTACGCCGCCGGACGCCCGGGCAAGGGCGACTTCGTGTGGCCCACCTCCGGCTCGCCCGGATCCGGGTACGGCTACCGGACCCACCCGATCTCCGGACAGCGTCGACTGCACGCCGGGATCGACATCGGCGCCCCGACCGGGCAGAAGATCGTCTCGGTCACCGCCGGCAAGGTCGTGTCCGCCGGCTGGCGTGGCGGCTACGGCATGGCCGTCGTCATCGACCACGGTGGTGGCGTCGCGACGCTCTATGCGCACCAGTCCCGCGTTGCGGTGCAGGCCGGCGAGATCGTGGCCAAGGGCCAGACCATCGGGTACGTCGGCTCGACCGGCTACTCGACGGGGCCGCACCTGCACTTCGAGGTCCGCGTCGACGGCTCGCCCGTTGATCCGATGGACTGGTACTGAGCGGTCGGCTGGTGGGCATGTTCTTCGAGACCCGCTGAAGGCTCTCGCCATGCCCCAGATCCCCCCCGCCCGCGGCCCCGTCTCCACGTGGCTCGTTGATCTGCTCGGGAACCAGCCCGGCAAGCCGGCGACGGACGGACGGCCCCCGGTCACCGCTGCGGACGTCCTCGGGGACGACGCGCAGATCGCGATGACCATCGCTCATGGCCTGGCGTACGACGGCTGGGACGGGGTCGATGACGGGTGGGAGCACGACCCGGTCCTGGTTGCGGCGCTCAACGCGTGGGAGGCGGTCTTCCTCGACCGACTCCGGGCCGAGATCGGTCATCTCGGTGAAGGTGACGTCGTGGCCTGGCTCGTCGAGTTGGCGACGCCGGATCCCCGCGGCGAGTCGACCTCGGCCTGGCTTGATGCGCATGGCACCGTCGAGCACATCCGCGAGGAGGCTGCTCACCGGTCGCTCTACCAACGCCGTGAGGCCGATCCCCACACCTTCGGGATCCCGCGGCTGCGGGGCGAGCCGAAGGCCGCGCTGGTCGCGATCCAGGCCGACGAGTACGGCGAGGGACGGCTGCACGACATGCACGCCGAACTGTTCGGGCAGACGCTCAAGGGCCTGGGGCTCGACGACACACCCTCCGCTTGGATCGACCACCTGCCCGCGGAGACGCTCGCGACCGTCAACCTCGTCGAGACCTTCGCCCGCTCGCGGCGCTGGCGCGGCGCCCTCGTGGGTCACCTGGCGCTGTTCGAGATGGCCTCGGTTCCGGTCATGAGTGCGCTGGCCTCCACCTACCGGCGGCTCGGGTTCAACTCCTGGACGACCCTCTTCTTCAACGTCCACGTCGTCGCCGATGCCGAGCACCAGGGACTCGCGGCACATGGCCTGGTCGCACCGCTCGTCGCCCAAGATCCCGCCCTGGAGGCGGACGTCCGGTTCGGTGCGCGTTGCCTCGCCTTCCTCGAAGGCCGGCTCACCCGACGCCTGCTGTCCGCGTGGGCGGAGGGGCAGCCGTCCTTGCGCCGGGCGCTGCCGGAGGTGACCGAGCCTCTGCCCGGCCAGCAGGATGTCCCCGTGGGCACCGACCCCCGCGGGCGGGTCCTGCTCGAGGTCCCCTCGCCGGCCTGACGCGACCTACCGTTCGGGACATGGCAACGACGAACTCCCCCAAGAAGCAGGGCGACGGCACCAAGCTGATCGCCGGCAATCGGCGTGCCGGTCATGAGTACTTCCTCAGTGACAACATCGAGGCCGGGATCCAACTGACCGGGACCGAGGTCAAGTCCCTGCGCGAGGGCAAGGCGTCGCTGGGCGAGGCCTGGGTCAAGATCGACCAGCATGGCGAGGTCTGGCTCATGCAGGCCCACATCGCCGAATACCGGTTCGGCAACCGGGCCAACCACAACCCGACGCGGCCGCGCAAGTTGCTGCTCAACCGCCAGGAGATCCGGCGGCTCTCGGAGAAGACCCGCGAGCAGGGCATCTCCCTGGTCCCGCTGCGCCTGTACCTGAAGAAGGGCATGGTGAAGGTCGAGGTCGCCGTCGGCAAGGGCAAGAACACGGCCGACAAACGCGACTCCCTCAAGGAGAAGCAGGCCAAGCGGGAGATGGACCGCGCGCTCAAGCACCGGACCTGACTCGCGGCAGGGAACATCTGTCACTGGCAGGCGTTACTCTTGGGCAAGGCCCGACAAGGGC
>CBDTZE010000078.1:0-7865 GCA_965364815.1 uncultured Nitriliruptoria bacterium
CCCGGACCCGACGGTGTCGTGGCGGCGGCCGATGTCCTGGCCGCGGTGACCGATCGGACCGTGTTGGTGTCCGTCATGGCGGCCAACAACATCGTCGGGGCGGTCAATGATGTCGCCGCGATCGGGGCGGGTCTTGTCGACCACCCGGCGAAGTTCCACGTCGATGCGGTGCAGGCGATGCACCTCGCCGTGGATGTGGCGGCCTGGAACGTGGACGCCCTGTCGCTGTCGGGGCACAAGTTCGGTGGTCCGACCGGGGTGGGTTGTTGTGTGCTGCGTCGCGGGGTGGCCGTCGAGTCCGTGCTGCACGGCGGCGGCCAGGACCGAGGCGTGCGGTCGGGATCCATGCCCGGCTGGCTCATCGCCGCGTTCGGTGTGGCCGTCGAGGAGGCGGTTGCGGGCCGCCCGGCCGAGGTGGCGACGATCGCAGCCGTCGCCGACCTCGTGCGTGACGCCGTCGGGGCATTGGACGGCGTGCGGCTGTTGGGTCCCACCTCAGCCGAGGCTCGGCTGCCGGGGATTGTCTCGCTTGCGCTGGACGGCGTGCACCCCGACGCCCTGCTGTTCGCGCTGGACGGGGCGGGGGTACGTGCCTCGGTCGGGGCGGCGTGTGCGTCCGGGGCCACGGGCGGCAACCCGGTCCTGGAGGCCATGGGCGCCGAGGCAGACAGTGGCCTGCGCCTGTCGTTCGGCTGGTCGTCGACCGCGGCCGACGCCGCGCGCGTGGCTGAGGTCGTGACCGACGTCGTCCCTCGCTTGCGCGCGGCCGGCGGCGGCTTCGTGGGCTGACCCGTTCGGGGCGTGTGCCTTCGCGTGCAACGGTGCACGCCGATGCACACGCGTCGGGCGTGGCACCCTCGACGGCATGGCTCGTGTCCTCACTGCCCTCTCCGGAGGCGTCGACTCCGCCCTGACCGCCGCCCTCCTGGTGGAGCAGGGCCATGACGTCGTGGCCGTGCACCTGAAGTTGGCCGACCTGCCCGGGACGGAACAGGTCGCCGGCCAGGGTTGCTGCACGCTGGACGACGCCCAGGACGCGCGCCGGACGGCGCAGCAGTTGGGCATCCCGTTCTACGTGTGGGACCTCACCGAGCACTTCCGCACGGAGGTCCAGGACCCGTTCGCAGCACGTTGGCAGGCGGGGGAGACCCCCAACCCCTGCGTGACCTGCAACGAGAAGGTGAAGTACCGCGGCCTGCTGGACCGGGCACGCCAGTTGGGCTTCGACGCACTGGCGACCGGCCACCACGTTCGTCTGCGCCGCGGCGGGACACCCGGCGACGGGGCGTCGGTGTCCTCGCTGGAGCCGGTCGTGGAGCCCGGCCCGGGTGTGCGGATGTTCCGCGCGGCCGACGATGCCAAGGACCAGAGCTACGTCCTGCACATGGCGACGGTCGAGGACCTGGCGCACTCGCTGTTCCCCGTGGGCGAGATGACCAAGGACGTCGTGCGTGCCGAGGCCGCTGCGCGTGGCCTGGCCCGTGTCGCCGCCAAGCCCGACTCCTACGAGATCTGTTTCGTCCCCGACGGCGACACTGCGGGCTACCTCGACAAGCACCTCGACCCCGCCCCGGGCCCGATCATCGGCCTGGACGGCGAGGTCGTCGGCGAGCACGACGGCACGTGGCACGTCACCGTCGGCCAACGGCGCGGCCTGCAGCTGTTCCACCACGAGGCCCGGTTCGTCGTGGACGTGGATGCCGCCACGAACACCGTCGTCGTCGGGGCGCGTGAGGCGTTGGCCTGCCGCTGGTTGGAGGTCGACGCCTGGACAGCGACAACGCCGCTGGGCATCCCGACCGACCGGGAGGTCCTGGTCCAGATCCGTGCCCACGGGGCGCCCGTCCCGGGGCGCGTCGTCGGCACCCGCGTGGAGTTGGCCGAACCCCTGCACGGCGTCGCCACCGGCCAGGGCGTGGCCATCTACGTCGGCCAGGAATGCCTCGGCGGGGCGACGATCGTCGCGGCCCAGCGCCCCGCCTGGGTGACCGCGCCGGGCTGATCCCGCGGGCGGCTGGCTGGCTGGCCGATTGGGTCGAGGGCGAGTCACAGGCGGCGGTTAGGCTGCTGGTACGGCGGTGACGGCAACGACGAGGCAGGCGAGGGTGTCCCAGGCGCAGGCGCGCGAGCGCCACGACGAACTCGCGCAGGCGATCCGGGATGCCCGGTATCGCTACTACGTGCTCAGCGAGCTGCCGATCCCGGACGCCGACTTCGACGCGATGGTGCGGGAGTTGGAGTCCCTGGAGGAGCAGCACCCGGAGTTGGTCACGGCGGACTCGCCGACGCAGCAGGTCGGGGCGACGCCGCGTTCGTCGGCGTTCGTGGAGTATCGCCACGCGGAGCGGATGCTGTCGCTGGACAACGCCTTCGACCGCGACGAACTGGCGGCGTGGTTCGAACGGACCCAGAAGGTCCTGGACGCCGCGGGGGTGACGGAGCCGCCGCGCTTCCTGTGCGAACTGAAGGTCGACGGGCTGGCCATCGCGCTGATCTACCGCGACGGCGTGCTGTCGGTCGGCGTCACCCGGGGCGATGGGACCACGGGCGAGGAAGTGACCGCCCAGGTCATGACGATCGACGACATCCCGTACCGCCTGAAGGTCGACGACCCACCGGCCTCCGTGGAGATCCGTGGGGAGATCTACTACCCGGTTGCCAAGTTTGAGCAGATGAACCTCGAACGCATCGAACGTGGCGAGGCCGCGTTCATGAACCCACGCAACGCCGCCTCCGGGGCCCTGCGACAGAAGGACCCGGCCAGGGTCGCTGAACGGCCGCTGGCGCTGTGGGTCCACTCTGTCGGACCGCACCAGGGGGTCGAGTTCGACTCGCAGTCCGCCTGGTCGCAGTGGATCGCGGACGCCGGGCTGCCCATCGCGGCGGAGACGGAACTGGTCGACTCCCTCGACGAGGTCTGGGCCTTCATCGAACGCTGGACCACCGACCGCCACTCGACCAGCTATGAGATCGACGGCGTCGTCATCAAGGTCGACCAGTTGGAACACCGCGCGGCGCTTGGCAACACCAACCGCGCCCCGCGCTGGGCCATCGCCTACAAGATGCCGCCCATCGAGGCCCAGACGGTCCTCAACGACATCGAGATCAACACGGGGCGTACCGGTCGCGTGACGCCGTTCGCTGTGCTGGAACCGGTCGTCGTGTCGGGTGTGCAGATCACCTACGCGACCCTGCACAACGAGATCCAACTCCAGGCCAAGGACGTCCGGATCGGCGACACCGTCATCGTGCGCCGTGCCGGTGACGTCATCCCCGAGGTCGTCGGGCCGGTGTTGTCGCTGCGCCCGGACCCCGAACCGCCGATGTGGCACATGCCTGCCGACTGCCTCTCGTGCGGGCAGCCGCTGGTGCGCCCCGAAGGCGAGGCCCACCACTTCTGCCAGAACGTCGACTGCCCCAACCGGATCCTCGAATCCCTCTCGCACCTTGCCGGGCGGGGCGCGATGGACATCGAGGGCCTGGGGTACGAGACAGCGAAGATGCTGCTGGACGAGGGGTTGGTCCGCGACCTCGCCGACGTCTTCGCGCTGGACGGACGACGCGAGGAACTGCTGGCGCTGGAGCGGTTCGGCCAGAAGAAGGTCGACAACCTGCTGGCCGGGATCGAGGCCGCGCGCTCGCAGCCGCTCGATCGTCTGCTGGTCGGCCTCAACGTCCGCCACCTCGGCCCGACCGTGGCCAAGTTGCTCTCCCGGCACTTCGGCTCCCTCGATGCACTGCGCAACGCCACGGTCGAGGAGATGGCCGCGATCGACGGCATCGGCCCGGTCATCGCGGAGACCATGGCGTCGTTCTTCGCCAACCCGCGCAACAACGACCTCGTCGACAAGTTCGTCGCACTGCGCGTGAATACGATGGCCGAGGAAGAGGCCGTCCCGGAAGGCGTCGACCCGACCGCCCTCGCCGGCCTGACCTTCGTCGTCACCGGCACGCTGGAGGCCTTCAGCCGCACCGATGCCAAGGTCGCGTTGGAAGCACGGGGCGCCAAGGTCTCGGGGTCCGTCAGCAGCAAGACCGCCGCGCTCGTCGCGGGGGAGAAGGCAGGATCCAAACTCACGAAGGCTGAATCCTTGGGCGTCACGGTGTTGGACGAAGCCGCATTCGTGACCCTCCTGGAGACTGGCGAGGTGCCTGCATGAAGGATTCCCGAGGACGCCCCGTGGGTGGCCCCGACGACGGCGCGGACGATGTCGAGGAGTTCGTGATCGACGTGCCGGAGGTCGGGGCGGTCGCCCACACCGGCGCCCCGTCCGCGGTCCACGTCCAGGCCCCGGAAACCTCGCCGATCGTCGACGGCCCGACCGTGGTGCGCGGCAACGACATCGTGGCGGTCGATCTCGACGACGCGATGCTCCACGACCTCGCCTGGCGTTGGTCGATCGGGTTCGGCCTCACCGGCTGCCCAGAAAATCTCCTGGGCGAAGAGCCGCTGGACCACGGCGTGTTGTTGCTGCCTGCTCGCGTCCAGGGATGGCGGGCTGCCTACGAGGCCCGGCGTGATCCTGCGACCGGCTGCATCCCCGTCGTGCTGCTCTCCCAACCCGGCGCGATGCTGCACGCGTGGGCGGTCGGGGTCCACGTGGATGATGCTCCCGATCGCGACCGCGGCGGGGTGCGTCATCAGTTGATGCGGCTCGGCTCGGCGATCGTTGCGGAGCGGTGGATGGTCTACCCGGCGCTGGCTCACGCGGTCGATGCCGAGGCACGTCTGCTGACCGCGCCCGACGGGGTGACGCCGCTGTGGCTCGACGAAGTGGACGCGGCGACGGCCGGCCTCCGACTCGACGAGGACGGCCCAACGATCCCGGCACCCCTGTCCAAGGACCGCATGCCCCTGTCCAAGTGGCCGGTCACCCCGCTCGCCCCGATCAGCCAGGGCTGACCCCACCCCACCCCGCTCGCGCCGACGTCGGTTCAGGTCTCGCGGCCGGGCTGGAGCATCGCGGGGTGGAGGCGTTGCGCGGGACCCGGTTCGTACAGCGAAGCCGGACGGCCGCCTCCCCGCCCCGGCGCGGACTTGGTCCCGGTCGCCAGGACGAAGCCGGGCGTCGAGGTCACCTTGCGACGGAAGTTGGCGTTGTCCAGCGGCACGCCCCACACGGCCTCGTAGACGGCACGGAGGTCGGCGAGGGTGAACGGGTGCTCCACGAACGCTGTCGCCAGTGGCCGGTACTCCAGCTTCGCCCGGGCCCGTTCCAGCGCGTCGCGCACGATCCGGTCGTGATCGAACGCCAGCCCGACCGTGTCGTCCATGACCTCGTCGACGGCGACGTACCGGGTTTCGGGTCCGTCCAGCCTCGGCGGTTCATCCGGCGTCGGGGTGAAGGCGAGGTAGCCGACGGCCACGACGCGGGCGCGGGGATCGCGGTTGGGCTCGCCGTAGGTGCGCAGCTGCTCGAGGTGCTCGGTGCGTTCGACACCACCGACCTCGGCCAGGAATCGCCGGGCCGCGTCGTCGAGGTTCTCGTCATCGTGCACGCGCCCACCGGGCAGCGACCACAGGCCCTCGGTGCCCGGGGCGTCGGGGCGCTGCAGCAGCACCAGCAGTCGCTCGTCGCGGACGGTCAGCAGTGCGACGTCAACGGCGACCGCGGCCGATGACAGCCGTGCCGTCTGCGGGTTCCGGGCGTCGTCCATGATCCTGAGCCTAGGTGAGATCTGCTGATGTCACGGCGGGTCGAGTTGGCGCTCCGCCCCGGCCTCGGCACAGTGGGAGCCCACCAGAACGGATGGTCATGGCCTCCCTCGCCCCGCTCAAGCGCGGTCTCACCGGGCGCTGCCCCAACTGTGGTGACGCACGCGTCATCCGCACCGTCTGGGAGATCAAGGACGAGTGCCCCGCCTGTCACTACTCGTACGTCCGTGAGGACGGCTACTGGGTGGGGGCCATGACGGTGCTCATGGCCTTGATGCTTGGCGGGTTCGCCGCCGTGATCATCACGGGGTTCGTGATGACCTGGCCGGACACCCCGGTGATGCCGCTCACCATCGCCACGTTCCTGTCGACGCTGGTCATCGGATCGCTGGCCTATGGCTGGGCCAAGACGATCTGGGTCGGCATCGACCTGTCGTTCAACCCTGCCTCGGACGCTGAGCAGGCGAAGATGGACGCCCGTCGAGCCGCGGCCGGCGAGGCCGATGGGGCCGCACGCGACTGACGGCCTGCGCCACCCCCGGCCTAGCCTCCCGCGACGTTCCCCAGACGTCCACAGGAGCCCGCCGTGGCACTTTCCGAGGCCGAGGTCCGGCACGTCGCGATGCTTGCGCGACTTGCCCTGACCGACGACGAGGTGCATGACCTCGCCCCGCAGCTCTCCAAGATCCTGCAGTACGCGGAGCAGGTCGGCGAGGTGGCGGCGGACGACGTCGAGCCGACCGTCCACCCGTACCCGCTGGAGAACGTCTTCCGCGCGGACGTGCCCGGTGAGCCGCTGGACCGCGACGAGTTCCTGGCCGGTGGCCCGGAGATCGAGGACCACCGTTTCGTGGTCCCGCGCATCGTTGCAGAGGAGAGCTGAGATGGCTTCCGTCGACACGATCCTGCACGCATCCGCCACGGAACTGCTGGCGATGATGGAGGCCGGCGAGGCCACCGCCGTCCAGATCACCCAGGCCCACCTCGACCGCATCGCGGCGGTCGACGGCGACGGCTCGGGTGACACCGACGTCCACGCGTTCCTGCGCGTCACGGGCGACGCTGCGTTGGCCCAGGCCGCCGAGGTCGACCGCAAGCGCGCCGCCGGGGAGCCGCTGGGCGCCCTGGCCGGCGTCCCGGTCGCGCTCAAGGACATCGTCGTCACGCGCGGCGTCGAGACCACCTGTGGCTCGAAGATCCTCGAGGGCTGGATCCCGCCGTACGACGCCACGATCGTCCACCGGATGCGGGACGCCGACATGGTGTTCCTCGGCAAGACCAACATGGACGAGTTCGCGATGGGCTCGTCCAACGAGAACTCCGCGTACGGCGACGTCCGCAACCCGTGGGACCTCGGGCGCGTGCCCGGCGGTTCGTCCGGTGGCTCCGCCGCCGCCGTCTCCGCCCACATGGCCCCGCTGGCCATCGCCACCGACACCGGTGGTTCGACCCGTCAGCCGGCCGCGCTCTGCGGCCTGGTGGGCGGCAAGCCGACGTACGGCGCCGTCAGCCGGTACGGCCTCATCGCGTTCGCGTCCTCGCTGGACCAGGCCGGTCCGCTGGCCCGCACCGTCGAGGACGCCGCCCGCTTCCAGACCGTCCTTGCCGGCCACGACCCGCTGGACTCCACCTCGATCCCGCAGCCGCCCCGTGACCTGCTCACGACGCTGAAGGACGGCGTCAAGGGCATGAA
Source organism: uncultured Nitriliruptoria bacterium (assembly GCA_965364815.1). Classification (GTDB taxonomy): domain Bacteria; phylum Actinomycetota; class Nitriliruptoria; order Nitriliruptorales; family Nitriliruptoraceae; genus CBDTZE01. The sequence continues at coordinate 7,350 of CBDTZE010000078.1, forward strand.
GATCGGTGTCGTCAAGGAACTCCAGGGCGAGGGCTACGAGCCCGGTGTCGAGGAGTCCTTCAACGCCGCGCTGGACGTCTACCGGGAGCTCGGTGCAGAGATCGTCGAGGTCTCCTTGCCCCACGCCCCGTACGGGCTGCCCGCGTACTACCTGGTCGCCCCGTCCGAGTGCAGCTCCAACCTCGCCAAGTTCGACGGTGTCCGCTTCGGCGTCCGCGTCGAGGCAGAGACCACGGAGTTGATGATGGCGGCGACGCGCGCCGCCGGGTTCGGCCCGGAGGTCAAGCGCCGCATCATGATCGGCACGCACGCGCTCTCCAGCGGCTACTTCGACGCCTACTACGCGCAGGCATCGAAGGTCCGGACGCTCATTGCGCAGGACTTCGCCGCGGCGTTCGCGCAGGTCGACGCCCTGGTCTCGCCGACCTCGCCGTCGGTCGCCTTCGGGCACGGCACCAAGACGGCCGACCCGATCGCGATGTACCTCAACGACGTCGCAACCGTCCCGGCCTCCCT
>CBDTZE010000079.1:0-7775 GCA_965364815.1 uncultured Nitriliruptoria bacterium
GTCGGTTGGCGGTGTGTGGGCTGGGGTTCCATGTCTGCATCGAAGCGGTGGGGTGTGACACCAACGCCCAGCCAGGACCCCATTCGAGCGGAATTCGCGCACGCGCAGCACAGGCTGTGCGCCAAGCGGGGGGCTAGTTTGTGGCGCAAGGAACGAGGGGAACACACGTGCCGGACGTCGTGGTGTCGTGGGATGAGCTGACGGTGGGGGAGTTGCCGCGCGTCTGTGTCGTCACGGGCGCCCCGGCCGTGGGGACGGTGCCGATGCGTTTCAGTTCGATGCCTTCCTGGATGTACGCCTTCGGTGCGTTGCCCGTGCTCTTGACCACGCAGGATCTCGAGGGCTTCGTGCCCGTGGCCGAGGGCGTCATCGAGCGGCACACGAAGCGTCAGCGCCTTGCCGCGGTGGCCGCGATCGTGACGGCGTTGCTGCTGGCGGCCGCGTTCATCGCCTTGCTCGTCGCGACGATGGACGGACCGTTCACCGACCAGGTGCCGACCTTCGTCGGCGGGTTCTTGGTGGTCGGTGTCGTTGTCGGCGTCCTGTCGAACCGCGGTGGCACCTTCATCGATGCTCGACCTGACAAGGCGAGCGGTGGGGTTCGCCTCATCGGCGTTCATGCCGACTTCGCGGCTGCGGTAGCGGCCTCGCGTCGACAGCATGCCGGGACCTGACGTCACCCCACGGTGCGGTGGTCACTAGGTTGGGCGGCCGGTCACAAGGGGGCAGGCATGCGGGGACGTTTCATCGCGGGGTTCGTTGCGGCGCTGGTGGTCGTGGCCGGCTTGACGACGCCGGGCGGCACCGCCGTCGCGCAGGCGCAGGCGGCGGCGCCAGTGGCCACGCTGGAGGAGATTCCGTACGACGTCGGGATCCACGGCCACCCGATGTGGGACCCGTGGTACGACGTCGCGGCGTTCGGGTTCGAGGCTCACGAGTACTTCGCCTCAGGTACGGCGACGGCAACGGGCAGCACGGACACGGCCGACTACACCACGCGCATCATCGTGGTCCATCCCTCCGACCCGGCGGACTTCGCCGGGACCGTGATGCTGGACTGGGTGAATGTCACGGCCCAGTTCGAGAACGCCGTCAACTCGCTGACGTCCGTGCAGTTCCTCCTGCGCGAGGGCTGGGCCTTTGTGCACGTGAGTGCCCAGTCCGCGGGGATCTGCTGCTTCCCGGGCCTGACACCACAGACGTACGACCCGGTCCGGTACGCGGCCCTCAGCCACCCGGGCGACGCCTACGCCAACGACATGGTCAGCCAGATCGCTCGCGCGTTCAAGACGCCGGGCGAGGTGCACCCGCTCAAGGGCATGACGGCCGACGTCGTCATCGCGGCGGGTCAGTCCCAGAGCGCGTCGCGACTCACCGACTACGTGAAGACGACGGCCGCCGACGCCAACGCGATCGATGCGTTCCTGATCCAGGCAACGGGATCCGCCGATCCCGGCAAGACCTACGACGTCGCCCCGTCGGCGCCCGTCATCAACCTGCTCGGCGAGCGGGAGGGCACGCCGCTGGACCCGACAGCGTGGCCGACGTACCGACTCTGGGAGGTCGCCGGCGCGGCACACCAGGACGCCTGGATCGGGCGCCAACAGACCGAAGGGTCATCGACGAGGCTGGCCGGAGCTGGCCGTCAGTCCAAGGCCATGGCCGAGGCACTGTGGCAGTCGGCCGGCAACTACGGCGAACAGCTCGACCCTCGCGCGGGCGTGTGTGTCGTCAACGGCGCGCTGTTCCCGAACCGCTATGCGGCCAACGCCGCGCTCTTCCAGTTGGACCGATGGGTGCGGACCGGCACGCCGGCAACGCAGCCGCCGAGGTACGAGTTCAGCGGCACGGCGATCGCCAGGGATGCCGACCGCAACGCGCTGGGCGGGCTTCGCTACCCGCCGATCGACGTCCCGGTCGCCCGCTACCTCGCCGACTCGTGCAACCTCGGTGGGATCACGATCTCGTTCACCGAGTTGGAACTGATCAACCGCTACGGCGACCACCAGACGTACTACGACCAGATCGCCGAGGCAGCCGCGGTCAGCCTGGCCGACGGGTACCTGTTGCCCACGGACGCCGAGGACCTGCTTGCCCGGGCCTGTGCCGCGAGGCTGCGGTTCGCGGACACGTCCACCGGGCCGTGCGAGTCGTCGGTCGTGCTGGAGCCAGCGCCCGAACCGGAGCCGGCTCCGGAGCCCGCCCCGGAACCTGAACCTGCTCCGGCGCCACAGCCCGAGCCGTTGCCCGCCACGGGCGGCGGGCTGGCGGTTGTCGGGATCGTCCTGGCGGTCGTGGCGGGGCGCAGGCGCGACTGACGGCAACCCGCCCAGTGTGTGCAGCCTCGACGACGGATGGGTCCGCGAGGCTGCACCCAATGGGCGTTGAGGTCAGGCGATCGCCCCGACCGCCGCGCGGGAACGGCGGATGGTGGCTTGTTCCTCGACGCTGATGCCCGACCAGTCGGTGGAGCAGAGCGCCCCGCGTGCCGGGACCACGTCGACGTTGAAGCCGGTGAGGTTCGCCATGCCGGATTCGCGTTCGATCTTGTCGGGGCCGTCGGCGGCCAGGAGGTTCACGTTGACGCCGCCGAGTCCGCTGGCGTGCTTCATGCCGCGAGCGTGCTGGTGGCCCCAGCCGTGGGGGAGCGCGACGACGCCGTCCATGAGGTGCTTCTCCACGGCGACGGGGAGACGGACGGTGGCGATGTCGGTCGACACGTCGACGAGGTCGCCGTCGGCAATGCCGATGCGATCGAGGTCAGCGGGCGACACGTAGAGGTGGTTGGTGTTGAAGCGGGGACCGGTGAAGGACTCGGCGTTGTGGGTCCAGGAGTTGTGGGTCTTGACGTGGCGCTTGGTGATGAGCTTGAAACGCCCCGCGTCGGCCAACTCTCGCTGCTCCAACTCGGCCAGGCGTTCGGTGGCGGCGACCAGGCGGGGCGGGGCGAGGTGCACCATGCCGTCGTCGGTCAGCACACGTTCGCCGAGGAAGTTCGAGCCCTCGGGGTCATCCAGCGTGCGGCCGTGGACCTCCTCGACCAGTGACGAGAACGAGCCCTGGCGGGCGGCGCGCAGGAACAGGTCCATGATGCGCTCGCCGTTGACGCGGCCGGGGCGGCCGGTCTGGCGGGCGTCCTTGTCGATCTGACGTTCCAACAACTTCTGGACCGGCCACGCCCCGAACAGGGAGACGCCGCAGGCACGGGCGAGGTCGGTGTAGATCGAGGCCTCGTCGCGCTGCAGGCCCTCGGGCGGGACGACCTCGCGCGTGGCCTGCAGGTAGGGCCGGGACTGCAGTCCCAGCAGCGACGGGAAGCTGAAGGGGATGTCGGGGCGCTGGAACGGGGCGGTGGCGGGCAGCACCCAGTCGGCGACCGAGCCGGTCTCGTTGAGGAAGATGTCGACGGTGACCAGCAGGTCCAGCGATTCGAAGGCATCGCGGAGTCGGCCGGAGTTCGCCATCGTGATCAGCGGGTTGCCGCCGGTGACGAACAGGGCGCGGACCTGGCCGTCGCCTTCGGTCAGGATCTCGTCGGCGAGGATTCCGCCGGGCAGCGTGTCGTTGGTCTTGCGGAAACCGCCGATGCGAGACACGTCATCGGAGATGAGCTTGCCGGCCTTCTTCATGAAGCCGGGGAAGTCGACCAGGCCGTCGCCGATGAGCACGCCGCCGGGCTTGTCGAGGTTGCCGGTGATCGCGTTGATGACTTCCTGGATCCAGTAGGACGTCGAGCCGTTGGTCCCCATGTTGACGCCGGTGGAGCAGTACAGCGCCGCCCCGTCTGCGTCGAGGTAGGTCGTGACGACGTCGCGCAGGACGTCGGCCTCGATGCCGGTGACGGCCTCGGCGCGTTCCGGCGACCACTCGTTGGCGATGCGGACGATCTCGTCGTAGCCGGTCATGAACTTCGCGACGCGAGCGTGGTCCACCGCGCCCCGACGGATGACCTCGTGCAGGAAGGCGAGGTAGAAGAAGACGTCCGTGTTCGGCCGGATGAAGACGTGTTGGTCAGCGCGCTGGGCGGTCTCCGTGCGGCGCGGGTCGACGGTGATGACCTTGCCGCCGCGTTCCTGGATCTCCTTGATCCGCATGACCGGGTTGGAGACCTGCAGGAAGGACCACTTCGACACGGCCGGGTTCGCCCCGATGATGATGAGGCACTCGAGCCGGTCGATGTCGGCGTGGGACACCAGGAACGGGAAGCCGTAGAGGTCGGTGTTGACGGCGAACTTGTTGGCGCAGTCCTGGGACGCCGAGGAGTACAGCGACCCGGACCCGAGGCCCTCCATGAAACCGGACGCGAACACGGGGTGCAGGAAACCGAAGCCGGCGGCGGTGCCGACGTACATGGCGATGGAGTCGGGGCCGCGGTCATCACGCAGGTGACGGACGCGGGCGCCGATGTCGGCCAGGGCGACCTCCCAGGTCGACTCCTCGTAGGAGCCGTCGGGGAGCCGGCGCATCGGTGCCGTGAGGCGGTCGGGCGACTGGTAGAGGTCGTGCTGCTTCATGCCCTTGATGCAGCCGAAGCCGGCCGTCGCGACGTGGTCCTCGTCGGGCTCGATCTTCGTGATCTGGTCGTCGACGACCGTCACCTCGACCCCGCAGAGCTGCTCGCAGATGCGGCAGAAGGTGTGGTGCTTGGTCTCGGCCATGACGTGCCCTCCAGGTTCTCGGGCAAGAGCGTACGGCCGTCACCTACTGGTCGGTAGGTCAGTCGCCGTACCCGGTGAGGATCTCGCTGAGTTCCAACTGGCGTGCGGGGGGAGCGGGCTTCGCGATGGCGTCGACCTCTTCGCCGGTCATGGCGGTCCACCACCAGCGCATGCCGCGCGGGGCGTTGCGCGCCCCGAGGTCCGCGAACGTCCCGTCGGTGCGGTCGAGGAAGACGAACTCGGCAACCACCCGCTCGACGACGTCGCGGACGACGGCGTCGGTGGCGAAGTCCTCGCGCAGGGCGGGCAGGACGTCGGGCTTGTCCACGACGCGGCGGTAGCGATCGGCACAGGGCGCGTCCGCGGCGGCCAGGCGATCGCGGGCGGTGCGCCAGAGCAGCCGCTGGCGGGTGAACCAGTCCCAGGCGTAGGCGGGTGGCGAGCTCACTGGGCGTCCTGCAGGTCCTGGACCGTGATGTCGCTGGAGTCGTCGGACACGGAGAAGGTGAAGACGGTCACGGCGATGACCAGGAGCACGATGATGCGGGTGTCCTGGGGTCCTCGGTACCGGGGGCCGCGGGCGGCCCGGAGGCGGCGGCGGGCCTCGCGGCGTTCACGGAAGCTCATGGATGGAGCGTAGGCGGGGGTTGGGATGGGCGTGCGATGGTCGCACCGCGGCAGGTTAGGCTTTCCTTACTTAGGTCACCCTGACCTACGGTCCGGGCCTCTCCCCAACGGATGGACCCACCACCATGCGTCTGTACAGAACTGCGGCAGGTCTCGCTGCCCTCGCGCTCGCCACGACCGCGTGCGCAGGCTCCGACATCGCCGACGACGGCACCAACACTTCGCAGCCGGCTCCGGGCGTCACGCCGGGCGACGTCGAGCCCGACGCCGAGGGCGCGCTGGTCGTCTACTCGGGCCGCGAGGAAGAACTGGTCGGGCCGGTCATCGCGATGTTCGAGGAAGCGACCGGCATCGAGGTCCAGGTCCGGTACGGCGGCACCTCTGAACTCGCCGCCACGATCCTCGAAGAGGGCGGGAACTCGCCTGCTGACGTGTTCTGGGCCCAGGACGCAGGTGCCCTCGGCGCGCTCGAGGCCGAAGGCCGCTTCGCCACCCTCTCCGAGGACATCACGTCCCTCGTCGACCCGAAGTTCGCATCCGCGTCCGACTCCTGGGTGGGGGTCACCGGCCGTGCCCGCACCATCGTGTGGTCGACGGACACCTTCGCCAACGAGGGCGAGGTCCCGGACAGTGTCTTCGACCTGACCGCGCAGGAGTGGAAGGGCCGCGTTGGCTGGGCGCCGACCAACGGTTCGTTCCAGTCCTTCGTGACCGCGATGCGTCAGGTCGAGGGTGAGGAGAAGACCGAGCAGTGGCTGCGCGACATGATCGCGAACGACACACAGGTCTTCCCGAAGAACACCCCGATCGTCGATGCGGTCGGTCGTGGCGAGATCGACCTGGGCCTCGTCAACCACTACTACCTGTTCCGCTTCCTCGCGGAGGACCCGGACTTCCCGGCCGCGAACAAGTTCCTCTCGGAGGACGTTGGCGGCCTGATCAACGTCGCCGGTGTCGGCATCCTCGACACCAGCGAGCGCAAGGACGCCGCGCAGTTGTTCGTGACCTGGATGCTCGGCCAGGAGGCGCAGTCCTTCTTCGGGCAGTTCACCGATGAGCTCGAGTACCCGCTGGCCAACGGTGTCGAGGCAGCGTCGGGCCTGCCCGCCCTGTCGACCCTCAACCCGCCGGCGATCGACCTCTCTGACCTCGATGACCTCGCGGGCACGCTGGAACTTCTGCGCAAGGTCGGCGCCCTGACGTGACCGCAACGCCACTGACGACACCCGCCCCGCCCCGAAGAAGGCCGGGGCGGGTGCCGTCGTTCGTGGCGGTCCCCGCGTTGTCGGTGGCGGTGCTGTTGTCGCTGCCGCTGGTGTGGCTCGTCATCCGGGCCGGGCAGGGAGGGCTGGAGGGCCTGTCGGTCGCGTGGGAGCCGACGACCATCGGTCTGCTGCGTACGACGTTCCTGCTGGTCCTCGCCGTCACGGCCACGACGGCTGTCCTCGGCACGTCGTTCGCGTGGCTGACGGCCCGGTCGGACATCCCGTTCCGGCGGGCCCTGGTGGCGCTGACGGCCCTGCCCCTGGTCATGCCGACCTTCGTCGGGGCGTACACGCTGGTCGCGGCGCTGGCTCCCGGCGGACTGGTCGAGGAAGTCCTGAAGGGGTTGGGAGTCGAGAACCCCCGCGTCCCCTCGCCCTACGGGTTCCGAGGGTCGTGGCTGACCTTGACCCTGTTCACCTACCCGTACGTCCTGCTGACGGTCCGGGGCGCCCTGCGAGGTCTCGACCCCGCACTCGAGGAGGCGTCGAGAATGCTGGGGGACCGGCCGTGGCAGACGTTCGTCCGCGTGACACTGCCGCAGTTGCGGCCCTCGATCGCCGCCGGATCCCTGCTGGTCTCGCTCTACGTCCTGAGTGACTTCGGGGCGGTGTCACTGCTGCGGACCTCCACGTTCACGCGAGCGATCTACCTGCAGTACCAGTCGGCCTTCGACCGCACGCCGGCGGCCGTGCTCGGACTCCAGTTGGTGCTCTTCACGATCGTCGTGCTGGTCGTCGAGGCCCGCGTCGGCGGCGACCGTCGTGGCCGCATGCGCGCGGTGCGAGCCAGCGTCCATCGCGGTGGATCGACCCAGTCGCTGGGGCGCTGGCGCTGGGTGGCCTTCGGGTTCGTGGCCTTCGTGCTGGTGCTGGCACTGGTCGTGCCGCTGGGTGTGACCGGTTGGTGGCTGGCCCGGGGGCTGTCCAACGGCGAACCACTGCGGCTGGCGTTCTCGGCGCTCGGCAACTCGTTGACGGTCGCGGGGATGGCGGCCGTCGCCGCGGTGCTGGCGGCCGGACCGATCGCCGTGTGGGCCGGGCGGCATCCGTCCCGCACGGGGCGCCTGGTGGAACGCAGTTCGTACGCGGGTTACGCACTTCCCGGGATCGTGGTCGCCCTGGCGTTCGTGTTCTTCGGGGCGCGGTTCGGCGGCCCGCTCTACCAGACGACGGCGCTGCTGATCGCGGCCTACGTGGTGTTGTTCCTCCCGCAGGCGCTCGGGGC
>CBDTZE010000080.1:0-7775 GCA_965364815.1 uncultured Nitriliruptoria bacterium
TGATCTACCTGCTGCGTGTGCAGCGTGAGCGGATGAGCGGCGGCTTCTTCCCCTCCTCGCGTGAGTACGCCCGGGTCTGGGGCATGAACGGACAGCGGCTCGCGATGTGCAAGGACGACGTCGTCGTGATGCACCCCGGGCCGATGAACCGCGGCGTCGAGGTCACCAGCGAGGTCGCCGACCACGAACGTGCCGTCATCATCGACCAGGTCACCAACGGCATCGCCGTGCGGATGGCTGCGCTCTACCTGCTGCTCGGTCATGGCACCGAGGACGCCTCCACGACGACCGCAAGCGAGGCCTGACATGCGACTGCTGCTCAAGGGCGCCCGCGTCCTGGACCCCACCTCCGGGCACGACGACGTCGCCGACATCCGCATCCTTGGTGAGGACGTCGTAGAGGTCGGCGTCGATCTCGACGCGGACGGCGAACAGGTCGTGGACTGCTCGGGCATGTGGATCACCCCCGGCTTCGTCGACCTGCACACCCACTTGCGCGAGCCCGGCTTCGAAGAGGCGGAAGACGTCGCGACGGGCACCGCCGCGGCCGCGGCCGGCGGTTACACCGCCGTCTGCTCCATGGCCAACACGGATCCCGTCGCCGACAACAAGGCCGTCGTCGAGATGGTGTGGCGCCGTGGCGTCGAGGTCGGCCTGGCCGATGTCTTCCCCGTGGGCGCGATCACCCGCGGTCTGCAGGGCAAGGAACTGGTCGAGTTCGGCGAGTTGCAGAACTCGGCTGCCAAGGTCGACTTCTTCTCCGACGACGGGATCCCCGTCGCGGACGCGCTGATGATGCGTCGCGCCCTGCAGTACGCGACCGCGTTCGACGCCGTGATCTGCAACCACAGCGAGGAGCCCTCGCTGACGGCAGGCGCCCAGATGAACGAGGGCGACATGTCCGGCGTCCTGGGCCTGCCGGGCTGGCCGCACGAGGCCGAAGAGGTCATGATCGCCCGCGACCTGATCCTCGCGGCCGGCGTCGGCGCCCGACTCCATGTCCCTCACGTGTCGACCAAGGGCGCGGTCACCCTGATCCGTGCGGCCAAGGAACACGGCGTGCGCGTCACCGCCGAGGTCACGCCCCACCACCTCAGCCTCGACGACGGCGCGGTCGCCACGTACGACCCGGTCAACAAGGTCAACCCGCCACTGCGCACCGCGGAGGACGTCCAGGCGCTGCGCGACGCCCTCGCCGACGGCACGATCGACGCCGTCGCGACGGACCACGCACCCCACCCTCCGGAGTCCAAGGACCAGGAGTGGGAGCACGCCCCGTGCGGGATGCTGGGTCTCGAGACCGCCTTCGCTGTCATCGTGACCGACTTGGTCGAGGCCGGACACCTCGACCTCCTGACCGCAGTGGCCCGGTTCACGACCGGCCCAGCCTCGGTCCGCAATGTCGCCGGTCACGGCGGCGCCATCGCTGCCGGCCGGCCCGCCAACCTCACCGTCATCGATCCCGCGGCGACGTGGACGGTCGACGGGCGAGCACTGCAGTCGCGTGCCCGCAACACCCCGTTCGAAGGGCGGACGTTGACGTCGCGTCCGGTCCATACCCTGCTGCGTGGACGGTTCACCCTCCGCGACGGTGTCGTCCAGGCCTGAAGGAACGCTCGTGCTCCCGACCCCGTCCGTCCCCGCCCTGCTGGTTCTCGAAGATGGCACGGCGTTCCGTGGCCGATCGTTCGGCGCCACCGGCACCACCTTCGGTGAGGCGGTCTTCAACACCGCCATGTCCGGGTACCAGGAAGTCCTCACGGACCCCTCGTACACGGGCCAGATCGTGACGATGACGTCGGTGCACGTCGGCAACTACGGCGTCAACGCCGACGACGTGGAGTCCGGCCGCGTCCAGGTCGCCGGGTTCGTGGTTCGTGAGGCAGCGCGTCGGGCCTCCTCGTGGCGCTCGGCCGGGACGGTCGGTGACCTCCTGGAGCACCAGGGCGTCGTTGGGATCGAGGGCGTGGACACGCGTGCACTGACTCGCCGACTGCGTGACCGGGGCGCGATGCGCTGCGGGATCTCGACGGACGTGCTCGATGCCGACGAACTGGTGGCCTTGGTCCGCACGCAGCCCACCATGGAAGGCCAGGACCTCGCCGGTTCAGCCGGCACCAAGGCGGCCTACGTCATCCCGTCGGTGGGGGAGCGCCGCTTCCGCGTCGTCGCCTACGACTTCGGCATGAAGGCCAACATCGGCCGTCTGCTGGCGGCGCACGGCTGCGACGTCCACGTGGTCCCGGCCAAGACCACGGTCGACGAGGTCCTCGCGTTGGAGCCCGATGGCGTCTTCCTCTCCAACGGGCCGGGCGACCCGGCCCCCGTGACGTACGGGGTCGCGGCCGCGCGCGAGTTGCTCGGCAAGGTCCCGATGTTCGGGATCTGCCTGGGCTCGCAGTTGATGGGCCTGGCGCTGGGAGCATCGACCTTCAAGCTCCAGTACGGCCACCACGGTGTGAACCTGCCGGTGCTGCGTCGTGCGACGGGTGCCGTCGAGATCACCTCGCAGAACCACGGCTTCGCCGTGGAGCCCACGTCGTTGGGCGAACAGGTCGACGAGTTCACGTGGCAGACCGCCGATCACGGCCGCGTCGAGGTCACCCATGTCAACATGAACGACGAGACCGTCGCCGGCCTGGCCTGCACGGACCTTGCGGCGTTCAGCGTCCAGTACCACCCGGAGGCCGCGCCCGGCCCCCACGACGCCAGTTACCTGTTCGAGCAGTTCGCCGACCTCATGGCCCGGACGCCCGCACGCGCCTGAGTCAACGCCTTCAGATCAAGGAAGCCCCATGCCTGACAACACCGTCGTCCGCACGCACAACGTCCGGGTCCGGGTCTTCCTGCGCTCCGGAGCGATCGTCAGCGGCACCGCCCACATCCAGCCCGGCGGCTACCAGAAGCGTCTGTCCGACGTCCTGAACCTCGGCCAGGTCCGGTACATCGCCGTCACCGGCGCCAGCTATGAGTCCGGCCCCGGCCCCGTCACCACGACCGACTGCGTCCTGGTCAACGTGCAGGACATCTCCATGATCGATGCTGCGCCGCTGGACGCCAACTCCGAGGTCACCTGGGAACCCAATCTTCCCGACGCCACTGGCCCCGCCGGTTCGTCCATGTGACACCCGCAGGCGTCGTCCTCGACGCCTGTCCCTCCCGCTTCTCTGCAAGGACCTGACCCCGCATGCCACGCCGCCCCGACATCTCCAGCATTCTCGTCCTGGGATCCGGCCCGATCGTCATCGGGCAGGCCTGCGAGTTCGACTACTCCGGTACGCAGGCCTGCAAGGTCCTGCGCGAGGAGGGCCTGAGGGTCATCCTGGTCAACTCCAATCCCGCCACGATCATGACGGACCCCTCGTTCGCCGATGCGACCTACATCGAGCCACTGACGGTCCCTGCCGTCCGGGCCATCATCGAGAAGGAACGCCCCGACGCGGTGCTGCCGACGCTCGGTGGCCAGACCGGTCTGAACCTCGCGATCGACCTGGCGAAGGCTGGCGTCTTCGAGGAATTCGGCGTCAAGATGTTGGGTGCCTCGATCGAGGCGATCGACACGGCCGAGGATCGCCAGAAGTTCAAGGAGGCGATGACGGAGATCGGGCTCGACTCCGCCCGGTCCCGGTACGCCCGCAACGTCCAGGACGGTCGCGACGCTGCGGCTGAGTACGGCTTCCCCGTCGTGCTGCGTCCCAGCTTCACCCTCGGCGGCAAGGGCGGCGGCATCGCCTACGACGCCGAGCACCTCGAGACCATGATGGTCCAGGGCCTGCAGGACTCTCCGGTCCACGAGGTGCTGGTCGAGGAATCGCTGCTGGGCTGGAAGGAGTACGAGCTCGAGGTCATGCGTGACGCCGCGGACAACTGCGTCGTCATCTGCTCCATCGAGAACGTCGACGCCATGGGCGTGCACACCGGCGACTCGATGACCGTCGCCCCGGCGATGACCCTCAGCGACGTCGAGTACCAGAAGATGCGCGATGCGTCCTTCGCGGTTCTGCGTCGCATCGGCGTCGAGACCGGCGGGTCCAACGTCCAGTTCGCCGTGGATCCCGCGACCGGTCGCCAGATCGTCATTGAGATGAACCCGCGCGTGTCGCGGTCGTCGGCGCTGGCCTCCAAGGCCACCGGGTTCCCGATCGCGAAGATCGCGGCCCGCCTGGCCATCGGGTACACGCTCGACGAGATCACCAACGACATCACGCGCCAGACGAAGGCGGCCTTCGAGCCCACCATCGACTACGTGGTGACGAAGATCCCGCGGTTCGCCTTCGAGAAGTTCCGTGGCACGGACTCGACCCTGACGACCAAGATGAAGTCGGTCGGCGAGGTCATGGCCATTGGCCGCACCTTCAAGGAGTCCGTGCAGAAGGCGATGCGTTCGCTGGAGAACGACCTGTTGGGCTTCGGCACCGAGGCTCCCCTCGCCGTCGACGACGAGGAGCTCGAGGCCCTGCTCCGTCGCCCGCACGACGGCCGCATGGCTGCCGTGGACGAGGCCCTCACGCGGGGCTGGTCCGTGGAGCGCGTCCACGAGCTCACGGGGATCGACCCGTGGTTCGTCGACCAGTTCCTGCAACTCGTCGAACGCCGGCGCCAGGTTCGGACCTGCGAGCATCTCGAGGTCGTGAGCGACGAACTCCTGCGCGACGCCAAGCGCGAGGGATTCTCCGACGCTCAGCTGGCCAAGATCCTGCAGACCACCGAGGACGCCGTCCGCGCCCGCCGGAAGGCCTCGGGGATCACGCCCGTCTTCAAGACGGTCGACACCTGTGCCGCGGAGTTCGAGGCGTTCACGCCGTATCACTACTCGACCTACGAGGCCGAGGACGAGGTCCGCGATTCCGACCGTCCCAAGATCATCGTGCTGGGGTCGGGCCCCAACCGCATCGGCCAGGGCGTCGAGTTCGACTACTGCTGCGTCCATGCCGTCTTCGCCCTGAGCGAGGCCGGCTACGAGACCATCATGATCAACTGCAACCCGGAGACGGTGTCCACGGACTACGACACCGCTGACCGGCTCTACTTCGAGCCGCTCACCTTCGAAGATGTCATGGCCGTCTGCGACCGTGAACAGCCCGTGGGCGTCATGGTGCAACTGGGCGGGCAGACGCCGCTGAAGCTGGCACGTCGGCTGGAGGCCGCGGGCGTCCCGATCATGGGGACCTCGCCGGAGGCCATCGACATGGCCGAGGACCGTGGCCGCTTCGACACGCTGATGAAGGAACTCGGCATCCCGATGCCCGAGGGAGCCATTGCGCGTTCGGGTGACCAGGCCAAGCAGATCGCCAAGGAGATCGGCTACCCGGTGCTCGTCCGTCCGTCGTACGTCCTCGGTGGCCGTGCCATGGAGATCGTGTACGACGAGGACAACCTCGAGCAGTATCTCCAGAACGCCGTCATGGCTGCGCCGGACCAGCCGATCCTGATCGACCGCTTCCTCGAAGCCGCCATCGAGGTCGACGTCGACGCGGTCTTCGACGGCGACGAGATCTTCGTCGGTGGCGTCCTCGAGCACATCGAGGAAGCCGGCGTGCACTCCGGCGACTCCGCCTGCACGCTGCCGCCGGTGACGCTCAGCCGGGGGCAGATCGCGAAGATCCGCGAGTCCACCGAGGCCATCGCGCGGGGACTCGGTGTCCGCGGCCTCGTGAACGTGCAGTACGCACTCAAGGACGACGTCACCTACGTGATCGAGGCCAACCCGCGGGCCTCGCGCACGGTGCCGTTCGTCTCCAAGGCAACGGGTGTTCCGCTGGCCAAGGTCGCCGCACGCGTGATGGCCGGCGCCTCGCTCAAGGAGTTGCGGGCCGAAGGGATGGTCCCGGACAAGGACATGGTCCAGGGCCCCCGACTGCCGCACATCGCGGTCAAGGAAGCCGTCCTGCCCTTCGACCGGTTCCCCGGGGTCGACGCGCTGCTGGGGCCGGAGATGCGTTCGACCGGTGAGGTCATGGGCATCGACGCCGAGTTCGGCGCGGCCTTCGCGAAGTCGCAGGCAGGCACGGGCTCCATGGTGCTGCCCGACGGCGGCACCGTGTTCGTGTCCGTCGCCAACCGCGACAAGCGATCCATCGTCTTCCCGGTCAAGCGTCTCCACGACCTCGGCTTCACGATCCTTGCGACCGAGGGCACGGCCGACGTCCTGCGCTGGGCCAACGTCGAGGTCGAGACCATCGGCAAGGTCAGCCACGGAGACCGCTCGATCGTCCAGCGCATCATGGCCGGCGACGTCCGCCTGGTGTTGAACACGCCATGGGGTCAGGGCACACGCGCAGACGGCTACGAGATCCGTGAAGCTGCGGTGACCAACGGTGTGCCGTGCATCACGACCCTCGCCGGCATCGTCGCCGCCATCCAGGGCGTCGAGGCGGTCAAGACCGGCGCGCTCCGCGTCAACAGCATCCAGGAGCACCAGGCCAACCTCACGGCGCTGCGCCAGCAGGAGACGGTGTGAGCATGCAGGAGACCGACCGCTGCGTCACGCGAACCGTCGATGGTCCGGTGGTCTGCCACGACGCCCGCATCGTCGGGCGCGAGGACGAGGGTCTCTATCACCGCCTGCTGGTCGAGGCACCGATCGCGGCCGCGAGAGCCGTGCCCGGCCAGTTCCTGACGCTGGACCTCGGCGTGGGGGAGCGGATTCTCCCGCGACCCTTCTCGATCGCGGGCGCAGACATCGGGGCCGGGACGATCGAGGTCCTGTTCGCCGAGGTCGGTGGCGGGACGCAGAGCTTCCACCAGAAGGCGCGCATCGGCGACGTCGTCCGACTCGTCGGTCCTCTCGGGACCGGTTACACCCCCGTTGACGGTCCGGCTGTCGCCGTGGGTGGCGGGTACGGGGCGGCGCCACTGACGTGGCTTGCCCGCACCCTGCCCGGCGCCGTCGACCTCGTGGTCGGTGCGGCCTCGGAAGCCAGGATGTGCCTGCCCGCCGCAGCCCACGAGGTCTGCCGTGAGGTCGTCATCACCACCGACGACGGGTCCGTCGGCACGCACGGTCGGGTCACCGACGTCCTCGACGAGGTGTTGGACGCCTCGGGGGCCGAGATGGTCTATGCCTGTGGCCCGATGCCGATGCTTCGCGCCGTCGAGGCGGTTGCCGCGGCCCGTGGCCTGCCGTCACAGCTGGCGACCGAGGAGCACATGGCTTGCGGCGTCGGCGTCTGCATGACCTGCGTCATCCCGCTGCGTGGCGAGGACGGTGCGTGGCACCACAAGCGCGCCTGCGTGGAAGGCCCCGTCGTCCCGGGCGGAGCGCTGGCATGGGAGGCGACACGATGGTGACCGACCTCACCTCGAAGCTCGGCACGATCGAGCTCAAGAATCCGATCACGACCGCGTCCGGCTGCTTCGGGTCGGGGCGCGACCTCGACAAGCTCTGGGACGTGACCGACATCGGCATGGTCGTCGCCAAGAGTGTGACGTTGGAGGTCCGTGAGGGCCTTCCGACGCCCCGCATGGCTGAGGTCTCCTCGGGCATGCTCAACGCGATCGGCCTGCAGAACCCCGGCGTCGACGCCTGGTTGGAGACGGAGCTTCCCTGGCTGGTGAGCCGAGGCGCCCCGGTCCTCGTCAGCGTGGCCGGCAAGACCGTCGAGGACTTCGCGGAATGCGCTCGCCGGATCGCTGCCAAGGCGCCCGCCGGAGCCGGACACGGCCCGGCGCAGCCCGGCGTGGTCGGGCTCGAGGTCAACCTCTCCTGCCCCAACGTCGAGAACCGCGGTTTGGTCTTCGCCTGCAACGCGGCCCCCGCGGCCGAGGTCATGGCT
>CBDTZE010000081.1:0-7759 GCA_965364815.1 uncultured Nitriliruptoria bacterium
CGGCACTGACCCCGCCGGCGGAGATGAACAGGTCCGCGTGGCCGAGGTTGGTGTCGAACGCGTCGATCAGGTCGCGTCGGGTGTCGGCGATGCGCCCCGTCAGGAACGGCACGCCGCCGGCCTGGCGGACCAGCGCAGCCAGCATCGGCCCGTTGGAGTCGCGGATCTGGCCGGCCGCCGGCTGGTGCTCCGCGGAGACCAGTTCGTCGCCGGTGGAGATGACCACGACGCGGGGCGCCGGGAAGACCTCGACGCTGGCGTGGCCGGTCGCGGCCATCAGCGCGATGTCGGCGGCACCGATGCGGCGCCCCGACGCCAGCAGGCGCTGGCCGGGCTGGACGTCCTCACCGACGCGGCGCACGTGCTGACCGCGCGGGACCTCGACGTGGAAGCGGACGACGTCGCCGTCGGCGCTGGTCTGCTCGACCGGGATGACGCAGTCCGCGCCGGGCGGCAGGGGCGCCCCGGTCATGATCCGTACGGCCGTGCCGGGCTGGACCACGGGAAGTTCCGCAGCGCCCGCGGCGACCTCGCCGACGACACGCACGGAACGCGGCGCCTCCACGGTCGAGCCGGTCGAGTCCGTCGACACCAGGGCGTAGCCGTCCATCGCGGCGTTGGCGAAGGAGGGCAGTGGCTCGCCCGCGACGACGTCCTGGCCCAGGACCAGGCCGAGGGCATCCGCGGACCGCATCCGGATGGGGCGCGGGCGCGGGATGCGTTCGAGCACGAAGGCGAGGTGGTCGTCGACGGACACCAACTCGGAGGCCTCGACGACGTTCTCGCGGCCGTGGCCCTGGAACCCGAAGGTCGGTCCGTCGCTCACGAGGGCGACCCGTCAACGTCGGCGAGGACGTCTCGGAGGATCGCGACCATGTCGGCCCCGATGTCGTCGCGCTCCACGGCCAGCCGGACGTTGGCCTCCAGCCAGCCCAGCAGTTCGCCAGAGTCGTGACGTCGGCCGTCGTGGCGCACGGCCAAGATCGGCTGTTCCTGCGTCAGCGACTGCAGCGCGTCGGTGAGTTGGATCTCGCCGCCGGCACCCGGCGGCTGGTCGCGCAGGAGTTCGAAGATCCGGCCGGGCAGCACGTACCGGGCGACGATGGCGAGGTTCGACGGGGCGGTGCCCGGAGCGGGCTTCTCCACCAGGCCGTGGACCTCGAAGACCCCGTCCTCGTCGGTCGGCTTGGCGTCGACGATCCCGTACCGGTGCGTCTGGTCGTCCGGCACCTCGATCACGGAGACCACGGCACGGCCATCGCGCTGGTGGAGCTCGATCATGCGTTCCAGCAACGGGTCGGCCGGGTCGATCACGTCATCGGGCAGGAGCACGGCGAACGATGCGTCGCCGACGTGCTCGGCCGCCATCAGGACGGCGTGCCCGAGGCCCAACGGGCGGGGCTGACGCACGGCGGTCACCTTGGCCAGCGTGCTGGCGTGGCGCACGGCCTCCAGCAGGGCCGTCTTGCCCTTCGCCTCCAGGACCTGTTCCAGCATCGGGTCGTGGTCGAAGTGGTCCTCCATCGCGGCCTTGCCACGTGAGGTGACCAGCACCACGTCGTTCAGCCCGGCCCGGGCGCACTCCTCGACGGCGTACTGGATCGCCGGGCGATCCACCAGCGGCAGGAGCTCCTTGGGCACGGACTTCGTGGCGGGAAGGAAGCGGGTGCCGAGGCCTGCGGCCGGCAGCACTGCTGACCGGACCTCGTGTGCGGATGGCATGGAGACGCCCCGTGCAAGTCGTCGTTCGGCGGACGCCGACCGAGGCTATCGACGCCCCGACGTCGCCCCGCTTGGGACTCGCCGCCGCCAACCTGCAGACTGTTGTCATCGACCGGAACCCGTCCGGACGTCACGAGGTTCCGGTGCAGGACGACAAGCAGGCCGTGCGCGATCGCGTCCGGGCCGCCCGCGCGGCCCTTGACCCGGCCGAGCGCGCCGCAGCCTCGGTCGCGGCCAGTCAGCGCCTGCTGTCACTGGACCCGGTTCGGGGCGCCTCGACCGTGCTGCTCTACGCCGCCCTGCCCGACGAATGCGACCCGTCGACCGCCGCCGAGGTCCTGTTCGAGGCCGGCACCCGGGTGCTGCTCCCCCGCATGGCCGGCGACGAACTCCACCTGGCGCGGACGCAACGCGGCGAGGTCCTGCAGACTGGTCGGTTCGGCGTGCGAGAGCCGACGGGACCGCGCGTGGACGTCACCGAGGTGGACGTCGTCGTCGTGCCCGGCGTGGCCTTCGACCGCGAGGGTGGCCGGCTGGGGCACGGCGGCGGTTTCTACGACCGCCTCCTGGCAACGCTGCGCCCCGACGCCGTCATGATCGGGTTCGCCTTCGCCAGCCAGCTCGTCGACCGGGTGCCCCGCGAGGCCCATGACCTGCCGGTGCACCTGGTCGTCACCGAGGCCGCGACGCACCGCGCGCACACCCCACGGGCTGACGACCGCTGATCGTCGGTACCGTTGGCACTCGTCAGTGACGAGTGCCAGCGTCCCGCGTGGCCTCGACACCGACCCGCGCCCCCGCCGTTCCTGCAGGAGACCTCCATGCCGACCTACGAGTACGCCTGCCGTCAGTGTGGCGAGCACCTCGAAGTCGTCCAGTCCTTCAAGGACGACTCGCTGACCGAGTGCCCGTCCTGCCAGGGTGAGCTCCGCAAGGTCTTCAGCGCCGCCGGCATCATCTTCAAGGGCTCCGGCTGGCACATCAAGGACTACGCGTCCAAGGGCGCCTCGAGCACCTCGAACGCCCCGTCCTCCTCCTCGGACAGCTCGTCGTCCGACAGTTCGTCGTCCAGCGACAGCTCCAGCTCGTCGTCGTCCAGCGACAAATCCTCCTCGAAGTCGTCCACGTCCTCCGAGAAGTCCTCCTCCTCGAAGACCTCGTCGTCCTCGGACAAGAAGAGCGCCTGACGTCGATCGGCCGTCCACAGGCCGACCAAGTCGTCTCCCGGAGTCGTGCCCCGGTCCGCCATCCTGCCGGCCATGGACTCCCCTGACCGCACCTTCGTGCATCTGTCTCGTCGACTTCGCGACGGCGCCCCGCCGGCCCTCCCGGCGCTCGTCGATCGCGTGGCCGAGTGGTGGGTGACCCGCACCCCCCGACACCGGACCCTGCTCGTTGCCGGCGTGGTCCTCGTCGTGGCACTCCGCGGCCTGGGTCTCGGTCAGCCGCCGTTGGTCGAGGTCGTGGTCGCCACCCGGGACCTCGCCGCCGGGCAGGTCCTTGCGGCGACCGATCTTCGCACGGAGGTCCGGCCTCGAAGGTCCGCCCCGTCCGCCTCGATCGAGGGCCCGGCCGAAGCACACCTTGACCGCGTCGTGGCCGTTCCCGTCCCGGCGGGGGCCGTCCTCGCTGGCCTCCATCTGCACGCCATGGCGCCCGCGGACCTCGCGCCCGAAGGACACGTCGCGCTGGCCGTGCCGGCCGACGAACTCCCGGCACTTGCGCCGGGGGCCATCGTCGACCTGCACGGCGGCGAGGGCGTGAGCGTCCTGGGAGCCGTCGTCCTCGGGACGGTGGGTGACACCACCTGGCTGGGCGTCCCTCGCGAACGCGCCGGTGACCTCGTCGCCGCCATGGCATGGGGGCCGATCCGGGCCGCGGTGGTTCCCGTCGCGCGGCTGAACGGCCGCTGAACGGAGCAGGTGAGGGGGTGGCGCGGCGCCTCCTACGCTCCGCACCCACGCCGCGCGGCGTGTTCACCGTCACTCGGAGTCTGCGTGTTCAAGGCGATCATCCTCGGCCTGGTCCAGGGTCTGACGGAGTTCCTGCCGGTGTCTTCCTCGGGCCACCTCGTCGTGGTGCCGTACCTGCTGTCGTGGGAGAACCCGTCGGTCGCGGTCGAGGTCGCCCTGCACTTCGGCACCCTGATCGCGGTGATCGGCTACTTCGCGGGCGATCTCTGGTGGCTGGGGACGCGCAGCCTCGGGATCGGGGTCACCGTCGAGGGCGAGGTCGAGAAGGCGCGCCGCACCGTCGCACTGCTGGCGATCTCCGCCGTGCCGGCCGCCATCTTCGGCTTCTTGATCGAGCCGATGATCGAGAGCACGTTCTCGTCGGACCCCCGCTGGGCCGGCGGCTTCCTGCTGGTCACGGCCGCCATCCTGATGACCGCCGAACGCATCCGCCGCAACCGTGCCGCCGAGGCCTTGGGCGTCGCGTCCAGCCGCGAGGTCACCGCTGACGTCGGCCGCGACGAGGGCACGATGACGACCACCGACGCGCTGGTCGTCGGCTTCGCCCAGGCACTGGCGATCTTCCCGGGCATCTCGCGCTCCGGGGCGACGATCGCCGCCGGCATGACCCGCGGGATCTCCCGGGGCGGCGCCGCACGCTTCAGCTTCCTGATGTCGATCCCGGTGATCCTCGGGGCGTTCGCCTTCAAGTTCCAGGACATGACCGCGACCGACGCCGAGTCGATCTTCACCGGCCCGGAGTTGCTGGTCGGGGTCGCGACCGCGGCCATCAGCGGCTGGTGGGCGATCCGCTTCCTGCTGCGCCTGGTGTCGGCCGAGGACCTGACCGGCTTCGCCCGGTACGCCGCCATGCTGGGTGTGTTGACCCTGGCGGGTTATGCCTGGATCGGGCCGCCCTCCGCGATCTGATCGCGCCCCACGAACGAACGACGGCCGCCCCGAGGGGCGGCCGTCGTCGTACAGCAGGGTCGTTCGCGGTCAGGCGACCGTGATGGTGACCTCGTGCGTCAGGTCGGTCGCCGTGTGGAGACCGTCAGCGAACTGCAGGCAGAGCGTGTGCTCGCCGGCCTCGAGCTCGAGGGTGGCGGTGGTGGCGCCGTCACCGAAGTGGAGGTGGTTCTCGTCGTTGACGATGACCTCGCCAGCGGCGACACAGGGCGTGTCGACCATGACGTGGAAGTGGCCCTCGCCCTCGACCGGCTCACCGGCGGCGACGGGCGTCACGCCCTCGAAGGAGAACTCGACCTCGAGCGGGGAGGCGACGGTGTCGCCGTCGACGAGGTTGGCGAAGGAGACGCTGGCGTCGGCCTCGACCTCAACGTCGACGTCGGCGTCGACATCGGCGTCGCCCTCGACCTCGACCTCGACGTCGGTGGGGAGGTCGCCGGTGACGTCGACCTCTGCGTCGGACGCGCAGGCGCCGAGCAGGAGTGCTGCGGCGCCCATGGCGGCCGCGGTACGGGTGAAGTTGCGCATGGTGAAACCCCAATTTCTGTGTGGGAGGGGAACGGCCGACGATACGTGCTCTGAGCAAGCATTGATAAACCATTGCAAGCACCCTGCGCACAGGGAAAGGCTGCCAATCGGCAGCCTTTCCGGTCGTGCTGGGAGCGGGCGGTCAGCCCTCGCGACGCGTCAGCGCCTTGTACTTGATGCGCGTCGGGTTCAGGGCTTCGTCGCCCTTGCGCTGCCGCAGGTTCTCCTCGTACTCGGAGTACCCGCCCGGGAACCAGAAGGCCTCGGAGTCGCCCTCGAAGGCGAGGATGTGGGTGGCCACGCGGTCCAGGAACCACCGGTCGTGGCTGGTGATCACGGCGCATCCGGCAAAGGCCAACAGGCCTTCCTCGAGTGCGCGAAGCGTGTCCACATCCAGGTCGTTGGTCGGCTCATCGAGCAGCAGCAGGTTGCCCTGGGTCTGGAGGAGCTTGGCCAGGTGAATGCGGTTGCGTTCACCGCCGGAGCAGGTGTCCACGCCCTTCTGCTGGTCCGAACCCTTGAACCCGAACGCGCCGCAGTAGGCGCGGGCGTTCTGCTCGGTCTTGCCAAGCGGGATCCACTCCTGGCCGCCCGAGATCTCCTCGTAGACGGTCTTGGACCCGTCGAGGTCGGCCCGGCTCTGGTCGACGTAGGAGATCTTGACGGTGTCGCCGATCTGGAGCTTGCCGCCGTCGGGCTCCTGCTCGCCCATGATCATGCGGAACAGCGTGGTCTTGCCCGCACCGTTGGGGCCGATCACGCCGACGATGCCACCGGGCGGGAGGCTGAACGTGAGGTTGTCGTAGAGCAGCTTGTCGCCGAACGCCTTCGAGACGCCGTCGGCGTTCACCACGATGTTGCCCAGCCGGTCGCCGTCCGGGATCGTGATGACGGCCTTGGTGATCTGCTTGGGCAGGTCCTTGTTGAGCAGTTCCTCGTACTGCGAGACGCGGGCCTTGGCCTTGGCGCGGCGCCCCGAGGGCGAGGCCTTGACCCAGCCCAGCTCCTCCTTGAGCTCGCGCTGACGTGCGGACTCTTCCTTCTCCTCGTGCGCCATCCGGGTGGTCTTCTGCTCCAGCCATCCCGTGTAGTTGCCCTCGAAGGGGTAGTAGTTGCCGCGGTCCAACTCGAGGATCCACTCGGCGGACTCGTCGAGGAAGTACCGGTCGTGGGTGATGGCCACGACCATGCCCGCGTAGTCCTGCAGGTGGCGTTGGAGCCAGCCCACGGTCTCTGCGTCGAGGTGGTTGGTGGGCTCGTCGAGCAGGAGGATGTCGGGCTTGCTCAGCAGCAGCTTGCACAGCGCAGCACGTCGGCGCTCACCACCGGAGAGCACGGAGACGTCCTCGACGTCCGGGACACGAAGCGCGTCCATCGCGATCTCGAGCTGACGGTCGATGTCCCACAGACCCAGCGCGTCGATGCGCTCCTGCAGGTTGCCCATCTCCTCGATGAGCTTCTCCATCGTGTCGGCGTCGGCGGTGCCGAGCTCCTCGGAGATCTCGTTGTAACGGTTGACCATCTGGGCGGACTCGCCCATGCCGTCCATCACGTTCTCACGGACCGTCCGGGTCTCGTCGAGGTCGGGCTCCTGCGCGAGGTAGCCGATCGTCATGCCCTGGGCAGCCCAGGCCTCGCCCTCGAACTCGGTGTCGACCCCTGCCATGATCTTCAGCAGCGTCGTCTTGCCGGAGCCGTTGGGGCCGATGACGCCGATCTTGGCGCCGGGAAGGAAGTTCAGCCAGACGTTCTTGAGAACTTCCTTGCCACCGGGCACGACCTTGGTCATGCCCTTCATCACGTAGCAGTACTCAGCCATCGTGGTTTCCTGTCGATGTGTTGACAGCAGACGGTACGCACGGGGGACGCAACGATGCAGATCACCAACGGTCAACGGACGGATGGCGGCCAACATCGGCGTTGGGGCATCCCCATTGCCATCGTCTGCCTCGCGATCACTGTGCCGCTCGGGGTCGCGGTGGCGGCAGCGGCGGGCACCGTCTGGGTCGCGGCGCCAAGCGCAGACCTTGAGGGACTCGCGGCAGCAACCGCCCAACTCCCCTTTGACGAGCGACTGGTCGAGCAGGCCGCGACGCTTCCACCGGTGATCCTGACGCTGGCCATCGTCGCGACGATCTCGCTGCTGACGTCCCGAGGCGCCGCCGCTGATGCGGCACTCCGGAAGACGGCGTGGACCAGCGCCGCCCTCGTGCTGATCATCCTGCTCGCCATGGTCGCCGGCACTTGGCCGGTCGCCGAGGCGCTGCGTCAGGGAGGCCCGCGCGGGCTCGACGCCACGTGGTTCGCGGAGTTGCTCGCGTCTCTGCGGGGAGCAGCGGGCCTGGCGTTCGCCGCGGCCGTGATCTGGGTCTGCTGGACACCGTGGGCGATCACCCGACTGCATCGGATCGACGAGGCAGGACGTCTCGAGCACACGCAAACTGCCGCTCCGGGGTGAACGACTGCGCTCGCGTCCGACCCAAGCGGCTCACAACCTCGGCTGGCGTGCTCGGAATTCGCTAGGAATGACTCACGACAAGTCGCGGGAGCGAACGTGGAGGGCGGACCAGCCATCGAGATCGGCCTGC
>CBDTZE010000082.1:0-7752 GCA_965364815.1 uncultured Nitriliruptoria bacterium
ACCGGATGAACGTCTCGGCCTCACGCGAGTGGCCGATGCGCAGGAAGGTCTCCAGCACATAGGCCGAGTCGCGGATCCACGCGTAGCGGTAGTCCCAGTTCCGCTCACCGCCGAGCCCTTCGGGAAGCGACGTCGTCGGTGCGGCGACGAGGGCGCCGGTGGGCTCGTACACGAGCCCCTTGAGCACCAGCGCCGAACGCACGACGTGGTCCCGCCACGGGCCGTCGTACTGGATCTGACGCGCCCAGCGCTGCCACGAACGGACCGTCAGGTCCAGCAGGGCATCACCGTCGAGGTGGGCGTGGGGGCCGTGCTGGGCGCCGAGGGTCTGCAGGCGGAACCAGCGCGGGGCGTCCGGTGTGACCTCGACACGACAGAACGCCACGTCGCCGTTCCCGTCCTCGTGCGCCGCTGTCATCCAGTCGAGGTCGGCCAGGAGTTCGACGCGGTCGTTGTCGCCACCGGTGGCCACCAGCCCGTCCTCGGTGACCTCGACCGCGGTGTGCTTGCGGGCGTAGTCGAACCGGGGCTGGAACGTGACGTCGACATCACAGGGCCGGTGTGCCTCGATGCGGCGAAGCAAGAGGTGGCCGGCATGGCCGGCATCGAACGCGTTGACGCGCGAGTAGACGAGCAGGTCGGTGAGCGTGGCGATCGGGCCGTCGTCGTCGAGCCACGTCGTCTGCAGGACGTTGGTGTTCTCGATGTACGCGCGCTCGACCCGGGTGCCGCCCACGGGCCGGATGCGCCACGTGCCCCCGCGCTTGCCGTCGAGGATCGAGGCGAACATGCTCGGCGAGTCGAAGCGGGGCGCGCAGAACCAGGCGATCGCCCCCTCGGGATCGACGAGTGCGGCCGTGCGGGAGTCACCGATCATGCCGTGGTCGGCGATCGGGATGCGGGGTGAGGTCATCGGTCGGTGCCTTCGATGGCGTCGAGCTCGCTGGCGACCCAACGGAACACGTCGTGGTCGTGGACGCGCGCCGCCAGCCGGTTGATCCGTCCGCGCCGGTCGTCCTCGTCGAGGCGCAGGCACTGCTCCATGAGCTCGCTCATGCCCTCGATGTCGAACGGGTTGCAGCCCACGGCGTCGTTGGCCATCTCCTCGATGGCGCCCGCGAACTCACTCAGGAGCAGCACACCGGCCTCGTCTCCCGCGGCCTGGCAGGTGACGAACTCCTTGGCGACGAGGTTCATCCCGTCCTTGAGCGGCGTGACGCAGCAGACGTCGGCGAGCCGGTAGTAGGCCGCCAGCCGGTGGCGCGGGATCGAGCGATACAGGTAGTGGATCGGGACGTCCTGGCCCGGCTCGGTGAACCGGCCGTTGATCCGGCCCACCGTCCCCTCGACTTCGTCGCGCAGGGCCTGGTACTCCTCGACGTCGCCGCGCGAGGGCACCGCCACCTGGACGAAGGCGAACTTCTGGCGCAGGTCGGGGTTGCGTTCAAGGAGGTGGGCGATCGCCTGGAGGCGGTGCCGGATCCCCTTGGTGTAGTCCAGCCGGTCGATGCCCAGGAAGACCTTGCGGCCCGCGAACTGGACCCGGAGCTCGGCCAGTTCCTGCTCCGTCTGCGGGTCGGTCGCGAGTTCGCTGAACTCGGACGCATCGATCGAGATCGGGTGCGCCGCGGTCACCACTCGGCGGCCGTCCGGAAGCACCAGGCTGTCGCCGATCGACTGGACCTCGGGCAGCACGCGGAGCACCGACCGGATGAAGTTGTCGCGGTAGCGGACCGTGTGGAAGCTGACGACGTCTGCTCCGAGCATTCCCTGCAGGAGTTCGCGACGCCATGGCAGGCGGGAGACCAGTTCAGGTGGCGGGAACGGGATGTGCAGGAAGAACCCGATCGGGCTGGCCGGCCGCATCCCGCGGACCATCGCTGGCAGCGTCATCAGGTGGTAGTCGTGGATCCACACCGTGGGCTCGTCGGTCCCCGGCGCGACGTGGATGTCCGCGATCGCCTCTGCCATGCGGTGATTGACGTCCTGGTAGGCGCGCCACCAGCGCCGGTCGAGCGTTGGCTGGACGACCAGGTCGTGGAACAGCGGCCAGATCGTCCGGTTCGCGAAGCCTTCGTAGTAGGCCTCGGCCTCGGCTTCGCTCAGTGCGATGGGGTGCAGTTGCGCGTTGAGTCCGTCGACGCGGTCCGGGACGTCGTCGGCGCCGCCGTCCCAGCCCACCCAGTGGCCGCCGGCCTCCTCGATGACCGGCCGAAGGGCGGTGACCAGCCCGCCCCCAGATGGCACCCACCGTCCGTCCCGCCGAGAGACGGGCAGGCGGTTTGCGACGACGACGAGCGGTCGGCGTGCCACGTCAGGCTCCCGTGTCGAGGGTGGCTTCGATGTGCTCGGCGAACCGCGCGCGCAGGGCGGCGGTGACCGGACCGGGGGAGGGGAACGTGTGCTCGTCCACGGCCTCGACCGGGAGGACCGGCCGGGTCGCGGACAGGACGAAGACCTCGTCGGCGTCCGAGAGGAACTCGTCGAAGGTCCACGTGCCGAAGGTCACGTCGGCGACCTTCGCCAGTTCACGGACCGTCACGGAGTCGAGGATCGGCAGCGCCTTCGGGTCGGGTGTGCGGACCTGGCCGTCGACGATCCAGGCGATCGCGCCGATCGACAACTCGTGGACGATCCCGCCGTCAGTGACCAGCGCGTCGTCCGCGTGGGCCTCGTTGGCCTGACGCATGACGATCATGTTGGCGGCGTAGGACAGCGTCTTGATGCCGCTGGTGACGGTGCGCCACGGGGCCTCGACACGGCTCAGGGAGATGGCCTCGGGCCAGGTGCTGGACTGCAGGATCCCGCGCACCACGCCGCCGCGCGTCACGATGAGTTTCAGGACGCCGTCGCTGTCCCCCCAGGCCAACAGCAGGTCGCGAACGACCTGCTTGAGCACCGGGATGCGGATGCCCAGGCCGCGGCCGCTGGACCGCATCCGATCGAGGTGGGGTTGCAGTGCGTGGGTGCGACCGCCCCGGACCAGTACGGACTCGAAGACCGCGTCGCCACGCAGGAAACCGTCGTCGGTGAGCGGCACCGTCGCGTCGGCCGCGGGCAGGACGCGACCGTCCTGCCAGGCGAGGGCGCGAGGGGCCATGGGAAGTCCGGGGTCGGGGGACGTGAGGCGAGGCTAACTTGGGTCCATGGCGACGCGATGCCCTGAGTGCTCCACGCCGGCTGTTGCCGGCCACCGCTTCTGCGGGCACTGCGGGGCGCTGGTGTTGCCGCCGCCCTCACTCGCTCCCGACGTCGACCAGCCACGGGAACCTCGAACACACGTCGCGCTCCCCGGATGGGACGGCACCGAGGCGGAGGCACCCGAGGTCGCTGCACCGTCCGACGTGAGGTCGTTGCGCCAACGTGTGGCGTCGTCGCCGGGTGCTGTTGCGCTCCTCGCGACGATGGTCGCACTGGTCGGGATCGGCCGCGTGACGGCCGCCACCGGGCCGGGGGGAACCCGAGGTGCGACGGCCGAGGCGCTGGTGGCCGGCGCGGGACAGTCCTCGTCCACCGTGCTGCCCGAACTGTCCTTGGGGATGGTGTGGCAGCTTGACGGGGCCGACCGGGAAGCCGTCCTCGGGGCGCTGCCGCTGGCCGCGCCGTTGCTGACGGCGGAGGAGTTGGTCACCGCCGTTCCCGGCGGCGTGGTGCTGCACGACCGAGCGACCGGGGCGGTGCGTCGGATCGACGTGCCGACCTCCGGCGCGTCGTCGCCTCGCGTCCTGCCGGACGGGACGGTCGTCGTCCTCGGGGGACGAGACGCCTGGTTCCTGGATCGGGACGGCATTCTGGCCCGGACGACCCGTCGCGATCTCTCCGACGTCACCCCGGTCGTGGTGGGCGAGGCGGTCCTGGCGCAGACCGAACTCGGCGGACTCGTACGGCTCACGCTGGACGACGGCGAGGTCGGGGTCACTGAGTTGCGCGGGCTGAGCACCGTCGTCGACGACAGCGCCGTCCCTCGCTTCGAGTTGGGTGTGCACGCCGTCGACCAGCAGGCGCTCTGGGTCGGGAGTCGCGACCGGGGCACCGACGAAGCCGTCCTGTGGCGACTCGACCCGGTGACCCTCGGGCAGCTGCTGCGGATCCCGCTGGGGACGACGGATGTCCCGACGATGGTCGCCGTCGGTGACGGCGGTGTGGTCGTGGCGCATGACGACGTGGTCCTCCACCTGCTCGCCGACGGCCAGGTGGGGTGGTCGGCTCGCCCCGGCCCCAACGCTGAAGTGCTGGGGTACGACGACGGTCGGGTCCTGGTCCGGCACGCGGCCGGTCGTGTGGTCTTCGAGGTCGGGCGGGGGCAGTTGGTCGCCCGTGCGACGACCGTGCTGCTGGACGGTCCCCGGTCGGCCGTCGCCGCCGGTGAGGTGCTGCTCAATGACGAGGAGGAACTCCAGAGCCTGCGCATCTTCGACGCGACCGTCGCCCGCCGACTCGAAGGGCGCCCGTTGTCCATCGCCGGGCAGGACGACGGGACCGTCGCCTGGGTCACCCTGGGCCTTGACGGAGCTCCCGTCCTTCGGTTGCAGCCCACGCCGGATCGCTCACAGTCGACGATGTCGCTGGACGCGATCGACCTGCCCCTGCCGATCGACCGTGCGTGTGCCGTGGCCGGAGCCGGCGACCTCGTCGTCTGGCACGACGGTGCGAACCTGCGGGAGGTCGCGATCGAGGACGGCACGATGCGGTCCAGGCTCGCGGCTGGTTCGTCGGCTGGGTCCACCGTCGTGGTGGGGGAGGTCGGGGCGTCCGACCAGGTCCACGTGGTCGACGCACGGGGCGTGGTTCGTCGGTATGCCCGGGGTCTTGACGGCCTGGACGTGCTGGCCATCGGTGACGACCCGGTCCTCGGCGTGGCGGTCGACGGCGACGTCGTGGTCGCTGCTGGCGGCACGGGCCGCATCGCCACCCTCGGTTCCAGCGACGGCTACGTGCGCGGCCTCGACGCCGTGGGCGCGACCCGCTGGCTGGTCCGGATCCGCCAGGCGGTGGCATCGCCCCCTTCGGCTGCGGGAGGCACAGCCGCCATCCGCCAGGTCGACGGGGCGGTGGCCGTCATCCGTGACGGGTTGTTCGTGGCCGACGTGCCGGCCGACCCGCGCTCCCTCGACCCGGCCATCGTCGACGAGCGTGGGGTGGTCCTGCGTGACGGGCGTGGGATCCTTGCCGCCTTCCCCCAGGGCGAGGTCGCCTGGGTGGCGCAGGAGGTCGCTTCGCTCCCTGGGTTGGCCAGCGACGGCCGGATCGTGGTGGCTCGTCGGGCCGATGGCCTGGTCGGGCTGGACCGGCAGACCGGGAGCGTGCTGTGGGAGGCCGAGACAATGGACGGGCAGGGTCGGAGCACCACGCCGTTGTCGGTGCCGGTGATCGCTGACGACCGGGTGGTGGTGGCGCTCCACGACGGGGTCGTGGTGCTGGACCTCGCCACTGGGGACGAGGTCGATCGCAGCACGGACGTCGGGCGCCTGGCCGGCCCGATCGTCGCGACGGGTGCTGGCGTCATCGCCTGCATGGCGTCCGGCGACCTTCGCCTGGTCGGTTGACCTACGCTTGGCCTTGCGGGTGGAGTCGGCGAGGCGACCGCGCCAGCTCGACTTCGGGTCGAGGGCGAGGAAAGTCCGGACTCCACAGAGCAGGATGCTGGGTAATTCCCAGGCGTGGCGACACGTGGAACAGGGCAACAGAGAGCAGACAGCTCCCCTTCGGGGGAGTCAAGGTGAAACGGTGGTGTAAGAGACCACCAGCGGTCCGGGCGACCGGGCCGGCTGGGCATCCCCCATTCGGAGCAAGGCCAAGCAGGGACGCGGCGGCTCGTCGACATCGTCCCAGGTGGGCCGCACCGAGGTGTCGTGGCAACACGCACCCCAGACAGATGGTCGCCACCCTCGTCACGGCAACGTTTCGAGGGAGACAGAATCCGGCTTACGGCCGGCTCCACCCGCACCCCTACTCTTCCTCGGCCGACCTCCGACACGGGGCCAACACCGTGACCAGCGCCTTCCTCGCCGCCCTCAAGGGCGAGCCCCACGACCACGTCCCCGTCTGGTTCATGCGCCAGGCTGGCCGGGCGCTCGCCGAATACCGCGAGATCCGCAAGGACCACGGCTTCCACGAGGTCGTCACGACCCCGGAACTGGCCGCCGAGGTCACGATGCAGCCGGTGCGCCGCTACGGCGTCGACGCAGCCATCCTCTTCTCCGACATCGTCACGCCGGCCATGGCGATGGGCGTGGGTGTGGAGATCAAGCCCGGCGTCGGCCCGGTCGTCGACCAGCCGTTCCGGACCCCCGCAGACCTTGACCGCCTGCGTCCGCTGGAGCCGGAGGAGGACGTCCCCTTCGTGCTGGAGACGGTCCGCATCCTCGCGCGGGAACTGTCGGTGCCGCTCATCGGCTTTGCCGGCGCCCCGTTCACCGTGGCCAGCTACCTGATCGAGGGTGGTCCGTCGAAGTCGTACGCACGGACCAAGGCGATGATGCTGTCCGACGAGTCGACGTGGCACAAGCTCATGGAGAAGCTCGCCGACATCACCATCGCCAGCCTGCGGTCGCAGGTGGAGGCGGGGGCCAGTGCGGTCCAGTTGTTCGACTCCTGGGCTGGAGCCTGCGACCCCATGGACTACGCCCGCTACGTCCTGCCGCACTCGAAGCGGATCCTCGCGGAGCTCGCCGACGTCCCGCGAATCCACTTCGGCGTCGGCACGGGTGAGTTGCTCGGGCTCATGGCGGATGCCGGTCCCGACGTCGTGGGCGTGGACTGGCGTGTCCCGCTGGATGCCGCCCGCAAGCGCGTGCCGGCACACGTCGGCCTGCAGGGCAACCTCGACGCCGCCGTCTGCCTGGCCCCGTGGGAGGCTGTGCAGACCCGGGTGGACGATGTCCTCGCCCGCTCCGGCGGCGCAGCCCACTACGTCTTCAACCTCGGCCACGGCGTGCTGCCGCCCACCGACCCGGGGATCTTGGCGAAGGTCGTCGAGCACGTCCACGAGCACGGCCGGGTCGAAGCAGCATGACGGGCCGCATCGCCGTCGTCGGTGCCGGGATCTCTGGCCTGACGGCAGCTTGGTTGCTGCAGCGCCAGGGGCGCGACGTCGTCGTCTTCGACGGGGCCGAACGCGTTGGCGGCAAGGTCTGGACCCGTCCGCTGCAGGGCGAGCCGTTCGACGTCGGCGCCGATGCCTTCCTCGCCCGCCAGCCGGACTTCGTGGAGCTCTGTGAGGATCTCGGCCTCGGCCACGAGCTCGTGGCTCCGGCCACTGGCCAGGTGTGGCTGTGGTTCCGGGATGGCCTGCGTCGGCTCCCGCCGCGGACGATCATGGGGATCCCCAGCGACCTCGACGCCTTGGCCTCGACCGGGGTGCTCAGCCACGTCGGCCTGTCCCGGGCGCGTGCCGAGGGAGCGCTGCCTCCGCCGTCCTTGGCAGCCCATGAGGACCCGCCCCTGCGGCCCTTCGTCGTCGAACGGTGGGGCGATGAAGTCGCCGACCGGCTCGTCGATCCGCTGCTCTCGGGCGTCTACGCGGGCGACATCTCCAAGCTGGGGCTGCGGTCGGCCACGCCGGTCCTTGCGGCGCTCGTCGACGAGGCCGCGCGTCATCACACGCCACTGCAGTCCGCACTCACCACGCGCCGCATCGCGGCAGCTTCCGACAACTCACCGGTCTTCAAAACCGTCGAGGGTGGGCTGGGCCGCGTCGTCGACACGCTCGTGTCCCGACTGGACGACGTCCGGGTCGGCACGCCGATCGAC
>CBDTZE010000083.1:0-7742 GCA_965364815.1 uncultured Nitriliruptoria bacterium
GGCGACGGACGACGGCACCCCGCCCACCACCGCCGTGGCAACCCAGACCTTCGACATCAACGTCACCGCCGTCAACGACGCCCCGACGTTCACGATCGGCCCCGACCCCACGATCGACGAGGACGCCGGCGCACAGACCGTCACCGGTTGGCGCTCGGCCGTGTCGCCGGGCGGCGGGACGGACGAGGCCGGCCAGACCGTCACGTTCCTGGTGACCAACGACAACAACAGCCTGTTCAGCGTCCAGCCGTCGATCAACGCCTCGGACGAGTTGGTCTACACCGCGGCCCCCGACGCCTTCGGGTCCGCGACCGTGACGATCACGGGCACGGACAACGGCACCCCGGCCGAGACAACGGTCGTGACGCGCACCATCACGGTCAACGCGGTCAACGACGCCCCGACCTTCACCGGCGGCGGGAACGTGCTGGTGGACCGGAACGCCGGCGCGGTCACCATCGCCGGCTGGGCGACAGGGATCTCGGACGGGTCCGCTGCCGAGACCCAGACGCTCACGTTCCTGGTCTCGCAGACCAATGCGGCCCTGTTCTCGGCCGTCCCGGACATCGACTCGACGTCAGGCGACTTGACCTTCACACCTGCGGCGGCCACCAGCGGCGTCTCGACGGTGACCGTCCAACTCCAGGACGACGGCGGCACCGCCAACGGCGGCACCGACACCTCGGTCGGCATCAACTTCACGATCACGGTGAACAGCGCCCCGGTCGGCCAGGGCGACACCTACGCCACCGACGACAACGTGCTGCTGACCGTGCCGGTCGCATCGGGCGTCCTGTCGAATGACACCGACCCCGATGGCGACGCCTTCACCGTCGACCTGGCCTCCGTGGTCGGCCCGACCGACGGCACGCTGTCCCTCAACGCCGACGGCTCGTTCACCTACAACCCCGACCTGGACTTCGCCGGGAGCGACAGCTTCACGTACGAGCCCCAGGATGCCATCCAGAACGGCGGGGCGGTCACCGTCACCATCACCGTCCGCGGACCGGGCATCGTCATCAGCGAGTACGCGTACGGCGACCTGCTGGACAGCGACGAAGACTTCATCGAGCTCTACAACGCGGGCCCAGATCCGATCACGATGACCGGGTGGCAGCTGCGCCTCGCGAACGCGACCGGCGTCAGCCAGGTCGTGGCCATCACCGACGGGACCACACTCAACTCGGGCCAGCACTGGCTCTTCGGAACGGCTGCCGCAGACGGTGGCGTCGCCCCGAACGGGGTCACCCCCGACCAGGAGATCCCGGACACCGGCGCCATCTGGCCCGCCAACGACGACGATCCCCTCGGCATCGGCATCTGGGACGGCGTGGGCTACGTCGACCGCGTCGGCAACCGCTTCCGTCCCGACGACGGGACGGTCCCGGCGGCCAACCTGTCCGAGGGCCTTGGGGTCCCGCCGGTTGTGGCCAGCAGCGACTACGCGCAGTCGTACGAGCGACGCAACGGCGGCGCCAACGGCAACTGCCGCGACACCGACAACAACTCGGCCGACTTCCGGCTCAACATCTCGGACCTGGTCACCCTGACCCCGAACCCGCAGAACTCCTCCACGGTCACCGCCTGCTCGACGCCGGCACCCGCCACCGGCCACGCCCTCAGCGTGGTCATCAGCGAGATCCGCTCCGACGGCCCAGCCGGCAACCTCGACGACTTCATCGAGATCTTCAACCCGACGCCCCGCTCCGTTGACCTCACCGGCCTGGAGATCCGCGCCGGCGGCGCGCTGGAACACACCTTCGCTGGCGTGACGCTGGCGCCGGGCGAGCACTGGCTGCTGGTCGGCAGCAACTACACCGGTCCGGTCTGGGACCGGAAGGACGCCAACGGGCTCTTCGCAGCCGGCGAGGCGGTCGAACTCCGCGACCCGTCGCTCCCGGTGGCCAGCCGGACCATCGACATCGTCGACCAGGACACCAGCGCGGGCCCGCCCGTCCTCCCCGGGATCGAAGGCGGGATGGACCAGTCGTACCAACGCCGTGACGGCGGCTGCCTCGACTCCAACACCGACGTCAAGGACTTCGAGCACCTCTTCGTCCCGACGCCGACGACCCAGTCGGCCGGGGCCACCCCCTGCCCGAACGCCGCGCCGAGCGGCGTCGACGACGCCTACAACGCCACGATCGACACGCCGCTGGTCGTCGCTGCGGCCACCGGCGTCCTGGCCAACGACACCGACCCAGAGGGCGACTCCCTCACCGTGGTGGCGGCCTCGGTCACCGACCCGCCCAACGGCACGGTCACGGCAAACGGCGACGGCAGCTTCACCTACACGCCGGACGCCAGCTACCTGGGCGCCGACTCCTTCCAGTACGTGGCAACCGACGGCGGCCTCGACACGGCCACCGTCACGGTCTCCGTGACAGTCAGCCCGCAGCCCCTGATCGCCATCTCCGAGCTCGCCTGGGGAGACATGGCCGGTGCCGGCAACAACTTCGTCGAGCTGTACAACAACGGCACGTTCGACGTCGACATCAGCGGCTGGGAACTGCACGTCTCCAACGCGACAATCGTGACGAGCATTGGCGTGTTCGCCAACGGCCTGACATTGGAGAGCGGCAAGCACTTCCTGGTCGGCAACACGGCAAGTGTCCGAGGGGTCGCCGTCGACGGCCAGTCGGTCGGCCTCCTGCCCACCGCGGATCCGGAGATCTCCCTGGGCCTGGGCCTTTGGGACGGCTCCCAGTACATCGACCAGGTCGGAAACCGGGCAAAGACCCACAATGGCGAAGTTGCCGCCGCCCTCCTGCGCGAGCCGCTCGGGCTGTCGGTCCTGCGCGACGAGCCCGGCTACGTCCGTTCGTGGGAGCGGATCCCGGACGCCGGCACGACGTGCCAGGACACCGACAACAACGCGGCGGACTTCCGCCTGAACAGCACGGCGGCGACCGTCAACCCCAGCAACTCCACGTCCAGCGTGGGCTGCAAGGCCCCCGTCGCGCCCATCCCGACCAACCACCTGGTCGTGTCGCAGTTCCGCCACGACGGCCCCAACCCGGTCAACCTGGCCGACCCGTCCAAGAGCGGCTCCGGCGCGGACGACTTCATCGAGATCTTCAACCCGACGTCGGCCGTCATCAACGTGGCGAACTGGCGGGTCTTCACCCTCGACGGTGGCGGCACCCCCATCTACACGTTCAACAACGCGACCCATCTGCCCGGCCTGCAACTCCAGCCGGGCGAGCACTTCCTGATCGGCGGCAGCGACTTCACCGGACCGGCCGACGTCACGATCGACCCGGTGATCAAGGGCACCGACTGGATCGAGATCCGGGACGGCTCCGGCAACCCGATCGACCGCGTGACGATGGACTCGTCCGGTCCACCGGCTCTGCCACAGCTCGGCGGCCGGCAGGACCACGCCTGGCAGCGACGCGACGGTGGCTGCACCGACACGAACGTCGACGTCGACGACTTCGTCTACCTGAGCCCGACCGACCCCAAGCCCTCCGTGTCCAACGGCGGTGCGCTGGCCCCGTGCCCCAACAACGCCCCGGCCGCATCCGCAGACGCGTACGGCGGCGCCCAGGGGCAGACGCTGACGGTCCCCGCGGCCACCGGGCTCCTGTCCAATGACACCGACGCTGATCTGGACGGGCTGACCGTCGAGGCTGGCTCGGTCTCCTCTGTCACCCCGGCGGGTGCGGGCGTGCTGGCGGTCAACGCCGACGGCAGCTTCACCTTCACGGGCTCCGCCGCCTTCACCGGCGATGCCACCTTCACGTACCGGGCAACGGACGGCACGCTCAGCTCGGCCGACACCACGGTGACCATCTCGGTCATCGCGGTCGCCCCAATGGTGATCAGCGAGTTCTCGTTCGGTGGCCTCTACTCCGGCGGCGACTTCGTCGAGCTCTACAACCCCAACGCCGTGCAGTTCAACCTCGCTGGCTGGGACGTGCAGGTCGAGGTTGCCGGGATCCTGTCACAGACGGTCAACCTCTCCGGAACGGTCCCCGCCGGCGGCCACTTCCTGCTCGCCAAGCAAGGGAGCGCGCTGGACACCGGCGGCTTCGATGACGCGGTCTTCACGTCGAGCCCAAGCCTCGCCCTGTCCTTCGGCGTGGCGCTGCGTGACACCGCCAACGTCACCGTCGATGCCGTTGGCACCAGCCAGCGTGGGCTGCTGCCGCTGGCCGCCATCCGACGCGAGGGCGGCGGGATCAGCGCTCCGTCAGTCTCGTCCACGGCCAACGGGTACGGCCAGTCGTTCGAGCGCCGCAGCGGGATCGGCAACGGCAACTGCCGGGACACGGGCGACAACGCCGTCGACTTCACGCTCAACATCCTCTCCGGTGGGGCCAACCCCGGGTCGTTCGCTCCGCTGACGGTGAACCCGCAGAACACCCTGGCGGCTCCCACCCCCTGTGCCCTGGCCGCCTTCCCAGCGCCCACGGATCACGTTGTGATCTCCGAGTGGCGAGCCGAGGGCCCCAACGGCAACCAAGACGACTTCGTCGAAATCTTCAACCCGACGTCGCGCGAGATCTTCCTCGATGACATGTGGATCGTCATCGGGACGACCACGATCGCGATCAACCCGGCCACCGGCAACTACGACGGGAACATGACGGTCGACCTGAACGGGACGACGCTGTTGCCCGGCCAGCGCGCCCTGTACGTCGGCGGGACCTACTCGGGCGCCGGGACCCCGGACGGCAACTACGCAGCCGGCGGCCCCTCGACGGACGCCACGGTCAAGCTCTACCACCAGCCCTCGCGGACGGTGCTCGACGAGACCTTCAGCCGTCGTCTTGCCGGCTCACCGCCGCCCTTCCTGCTGCCCCCGGCCGACGGGTTCGACAGCACCTGGGCGCGCCGCGGTGGCGGCTGCACCGCCACGTCGCCCGCCACCGGCGCGGCCGACGACTTCCTCGACTTCGAATTCCTGTTCGTCCCGACCCCGATGGGTCGAGCCGACGGGACCACCCCCTGCACAGGCGCCGTCAACCAGACGCCGATCCTTGCAGGGCCTGACAGTTACACCATGCTCAACACCCAGACGCTCACCGTGGGCGCCCCGGGCTTGTTGGCCAACGACATCGACCTGCACGGTGACGCGCTCACCGTGGACATTGCTGCCCCGACCAACACGATCCCAACGCCCCTCGCGGGCTTCACACTCGGCCCGGACGGCGCGTTCAGTTACACGCCGCCCGCCGGCTTCGTGGGGACCGTCACCTTCGACTACACCATCACCGATGGCATTGACACGGCGGTCGGCACCGTCACCATCTCGATCAACGACCCTCCCTAGCGCGAGCCCCGTTGACCGAACCTCGTAGACACTTCAGAGCCGGCCGCCCCATTGCGGGGCGGCCGTCCTCCTTTTCCCATTCGCTCACGTGCCGAGTTCGAGCCCGTCTTCGACACGCTGTACGTACCCTGCGCGCCCCACCACCCACGGATCTCCCCCTCATGACCACGCCTCCCGACGTGTCTGCGCCCGAGTTCGCGCGCCGCGTCCTGCAGGCGGTCACCGAGGTTCAGAGTTCGTGGATCCGCGGCCGCACCGCCGGCGAGGTCTTCGAGGAACTCCTCGTCAACGTGCTGGCCATCACCGACTCGGCCTACGGCTACATCGGCGAGGTGGCCACGGACGCCGCAGGCGATCCCTTCCTCGTCGCCCATGCCATCACGGACATCTCGTGGGATGCCGACTCCAAGGCGCTGGTCGACCAGGCACGCCTCGGCGGCGGCTTCGAGTTTCGCAACCTCGACACGCTGTACGGCGAGGTCCTCAAGACCGGCGAGGCCGTGATCGCCAACGACGCGCCCAACGATCCGCGCGCCGGAGGCACCGCCCCGGGCCATCTGCCGCTGGAACGGTTCCTGGGACTGCCGCTGCGGTCAGACGGCGAGATCGTCGGGTCGGTCGGCGTCTCGAACCGCCCCGGCGGGTATGACCAGGCGCTGGTCGAGGCCATCGAGCCGCTCCTGCTCAGCTGCGGGACGATCGTCCAGGCCTTCCGTGAGCAACGAAAACTCGCGGAGTCCAATCGCAAGCTCGAGGAACTGGCCAGCACCCTGCGCGAGAGCCTGCTCCCGCCGGCGATGCCGTCGATCGGGTGGCTGGACGTCGCGGCCCAGTTCCGTGCGGCCGATGACGGCCAGGGCGTGCTCGGCGACTTCTACGACGTCTTCCAGACGGTGCCCGGACGCTGGTTCTTCGTGGTCGGCGACGTGCGTGGGCACGGGCCTCCCGCTGCCAAGACCACGGCGCTGGCCCGGTGGACCATCCAAGCTCAGGCCACCCAGACCAAGGACCCGGCCGAGTTGCTGCGAGCCCTGAACATCCAACTGCTGGGGCGTCAGGAACCGGACGCGCCCCACCTGTCGGCGTTGGCGGTCATCGCCGACCTGGAGGCGAACGAGTCACTGAGTCCGTTGACCCTCACCCTGGCCACGGCCGGTCACCCGCCACCGATCATCCGGCGGGCTGACGGCACGGTGAAGCGCCTGGACCCGCACGGCACGATCCTTGGCGTGTACGAGGATGCCGGGCTGGAGACACGCAGCATCGAACTCTCCGCCGGTGACGCGGTCCTGTTGTTCACCGACGGGATCACCGAGGGCAAGACCAAGGACCTGCTGCACGGCGAACTCGACCTGGCCGAGGCACTGGCCAAGTGCACGGCAACGTCGGCCCGCGAACTCGCCGAGGTGGCGATGAGCGTCGCCGACGACCGCGCCACGGACGACGCCGCCGTCGTGGTCCTGCGCGTCCCGACCTGAGCCTCGCCGAAGCCAGCCGGTTCAGGCGGGGTTCTGGGCGATCAGCTTCCAGTTGAGGGTGAGCAGGCCGAGTTCCTCGGCCTCGATGTACGAGTCCACGTTCTTGTTCATGCGGGTGAGCATGTCGTCGACCCGCGACGGGATGACGTGGATCTTGGCCAGCACGCCACCGAGGAACTCGTACTTGTCGTAGAGGGCCCGCTCACGCTGGATCATCTCCACGGCGCTGCGGCCGTCGGACGAGACGATCTCCATGCCCGCAGCCGTGACCGCATCCTCCCAGTACCGGTGGTCCCAGAAGCCGCCGAAGGCCGTGAGCTCACGAGTGTGCTGGATCAGTTCCTTGTGGCGGGGGTTCGACCCGTCGTAGGCGTCGAGGCTGGCGACGTCGTTGGTCGCGAACCGGCCGCCGGGCTTGAGGACGCGAGCGACCTCCTTGAGGGTCGCCCCGAGGTCGGTCGCGTAGGTCAGCGCCTGGATGTTGTAGACCGCGTCGAAGGTGTTGTCCTCGAAGGCCAGCGGCTCGTTGAAGTCGCCGAGCTGGCACTGGACCCTTGACGGGTCGGTGGTGCGCTTGGACTTCTCGATGGCCGAGGGCTCAATGTTGATGCCCTGGACGTTGCAGCCGCCGAGCTGCGCCATGTGCGAGGCGATCGCGCCACAACCGCAGCCGAGGTCGAGGACCTTGTCGCCGGGCTTGAGCCCGAGAGCCTCGGCGAACTCCTTCTCCAGCAGTTCCTGGTTGCCCTTGACCGTGACGTTCGGATCGATCGTGGGCGGCATGTACATCTTCTCGACGGAGCCGAGCGTGCACATGATGTGGATGAACTTGTAGTAGTGCTGCAGCTCCGTGCTGCTGCCCTGCTCGTAGCCCTTCATGGGCTCACCGCGGTCGTACTCGACCTTCGTGCTCTCCGGCCGGGACGAGAACAACGAGCCGTACGTCCCCATGAACGCGTGGTATTCCTCGTCGTTGGTCCGCAGCA
>CBDTZE010000084.1:0-7734 GCA_965364815.1 uncultured Nitriliruptoria bacterium
GCGGCTCGCGTCCACGGCGCCGACATCGTCACGCACGCCGAGGTGGTCGCCCTGCGCGACATGGGCGGCCGCGTCACCGGTGCCACGGTTCGCGACCGCCTCACCGGGGCGGAGTTCGAGGTCACGGCCCGCTGGGTCGTCTCGGCAACCGGCGTGTGGGCCGGCGACCTCTGGGGCATGGCCGCCGGGGGTGCGGATCTCGAGGTCGTCCCGGCCAAGGGGACGCACGTCACGCTCCCCCGACACCTCGTTCCCGTCGAGCGCGCCGTGGTCGTCCCGTCCGGCCAGGACGACGGTCGCATGAACTTCGTCATCCCGTGGGGCGAGCAGACGTACATCGGCACGACCGACGACCCGTACGACGGGGCGATGGGCGCCGATGCCCTCGAGGACGCGGACGCGGCCTACCTGCTGGGCTCCGTCAACCTGGCGTTCGGCCTGTCGTTGACGACGGCCGACTGCATCGGCGCATGGTCGGGGCTCCGGCCGCTGCTGCGAGGCAAGGCTGCCGGCGCGTCGACCAAGGACCTCTCGCGCAAGCACACGGTGATCGAGCAACCGGCCGGCCTGGTCGCCATCACCGGCGGCAAGCTGACCACCTGGCGACAGATGGCCGAGGACGTCGTGGACCACCTTGCGGAGGCCGACGGCAACCGCGCCCCGTGTCTCACCCCGGAACTGTCGCTCGGGGCGACGGGGACGGCCGAGGCCGGCGTCGCGAGGACACGTGCCGCGTTCGCCGCCGCAGGTGCCGACGTCGCTGGGGCAGGCTCGCTCTACCACCGCCACGGAGACGATGCGCCCGCGCTGATCGCTGACTTCGCCGACCGTGGCGAGGCGGAGGTCCTGGTGCCGGGTCTGCCGTACCTGGTGGGCGAGGTCCGGCATGCGGTCGAGCACGAGTTCGCCCGCTCGCTGGATGACGTGCTGCAGCGGCGACTTCGCGTCTCACTGCGCGACGCCGCAGCCGGCGGCGACGCCATCGGCCGCGCCGCGACGATCATGGGCGGCGTGCTCGGCTGGGACGCCGACCAGCAGGCCACCGAGGTCGACGCGTACCTGGGCAACGTCCGCCGTGAGCGCGGACCGGTCGCGATCCGCGCCTGACCTCCGTCAGATCTTGACGTCGAGCACCTTGGGCATGACCTCGATCGTGGCTGGGGTCGTCCCCAGCACCTCGCCGTCGGCCTCGATCAGCATGGGCTGCTCCGACTCGATCTTGATCGATGCGGACTGGTACTCCCGGACGTTCGGTGAGGACAGGTGCTCCCCGGTGCGGGTCTTGAGCAGCGGCTCCAGCAGTTCCTTGCGGCCGCCGCGCCAGATCTGGACGTTGAAGGTCCCGGAGTCCGGCAGGGCACGCGGTGCGATGTGGGTGTTGCCGCCGAAGAACTGACCGTTCGCGACGATGATCCAACTCATCGGCTCGCTGACCTCGGTGTGGTCGATCGTCACCGTGGCCTGCGTTGCCTGCAGTCGGCGCAGGCTGAAGAGCGTGCCGATCATGTACTTGGAGCCGCCCAGTTGGCGGGGCAGCCCGTTGGACCGGTCGGTGACGTCTGCACCGAACCCGATCTCGGTGATGTTGGCGAAGACGCGGGCGGTCTCCTGTCCGTCCCGGCCGATGTATCGCAGGCGTCCCACGTCGATCGTGTACGTCGTGTCACCGTCGAGGTGCTCGGCCAACTTGACGGGGTCGCGCGGCAGCCCGAACGTGCGGCAGAAGTCCGAACCGGACCCAGCCGGGACGATCCCCAGGGCGATGCCGTCGGCCCGGACGCCGGTCTCCGGATCCACCAGGCCGTTCACGACCTCGTGGATGGTCCCGTCGCCGCCGACTGCGACGACCATCTTCACGCCCTGCTTCGTCACGGCGTCGCGGGCCAGGGCGATCGCGTGACCCGGGCCGCGGGTCTCGACGACGTCGTGGGCGAGGCCGCGGTCGCTGAGGGCCTTGGTCAGGGCCGGCAGCATCGGCTCCTTGCCGCGCCCCGAGGTCGGGTTCGCGATGAGCAGCATCTTGCCGTAGGGGGAAGTCATGCGGTTTCCTCGGAGGCGTCGTCGGCGGATGCCGGGACGGGCGTGGGAGCCGGGTGGGCCCCGGGTGGGGGTGGCTGCGGCGTCAAGGGTTGCGTCCGGTCAGCGAGCAGCACGGCGAGGTCCGTGACGTGGAGGCCAGCGCCCCGCAGCGCCTCGATCTCCGCCGCACCGGTCGAGACCACGGGAGCTCCGGTCGCCGCGAGGTGACCGGCGCGAAGCCGTGCGACGGCAGCCGTTGCCTCGGGCGCCAGGATCTCCATGGCGAGGCCGGGGCCAGCCGAGACGGTCTTGGGTCCATGGCCCTCGGGCTCGTGGATGACGCCGCCGAGCAGACGCAGCACCTGCCGGGGGGCGGTCGTCGATCCGCCGCGGCGGGCGAGCGCGGGTGGGTCGTGGAAGGTCACGGCGCCCAGGGCAGGGGCCGACGAACGCTTGAGGTTGCCCGCTTCGAGGCGTTGGTGTGCCCAGGTGCCGAGGTCGAGGACGCTCACCGCCTCGGCGGCGACGATCGTGACGGTTTGCAGAAGTTCCGGGTCGACCACGACGACGGTCGTGACGTCCCCGAGGGTGGCATGGAGTTCTGCCCTGGCGGCTTCAGCCTCCGGCGCGAGGCCCAGGGCTTCGAGACGCGCAGCCGCAGCGGCGCCACCCCGCACGAACCTCGTCGTGATGCCTGCACGTGTGGCAAGGGTGCGCAGGGCTTCGAGGGCCGGGGCGGTCTCGTCCTGGCCGACGACGAAGGCGAGGGTCGGTTCGTCCTCGCTGTGCGGCAGCGGAGGCAGCGGCTGCCCGTCGCGACCGAGGCCGTCGCGGACGTTGGTGACGTAGCGACGGGCGGCGTCGGACAGCAGGTCCCCGGAGGCGATCGCCGTGCGCGCCGCGACGACCTGCGCGGGAACGTCCTGTTCGTAGGTGCAGGCGTCGCGACAGGCGAGGCAGCCGTTGCAGAGGTCGAGGCGCTCCCCGACGTCCGTCGCCGACTGGCGGCCGTCGCCGAGGTCGGCGACCTCGCGGTGGAAGGACCACGGCACCGCGTCGTCGCGGCCGGTGGCCTCGGCGACCGGGCAGGCGAACGTGCACATCTTCGGGCAGTACTGGCCGTGGGTGGCGGCCGCGTGGATCTCGGCGGCAAGTGGCAGGGCGGTTCCCATCAGGCGTCTCCTCGCAGGTCGAGGCCGAGCTTGCCGGGGTTCAGCAGGCCCTTGGGGTCCAACGACCGCTTCAGTTGGCGAAGGACGTCCATGCCGACATCACCGAGTTCCTCTGGCAGGTAGGGGGCACGCAACAGCCCGACACCGTGGTGGTGGCTCATGGTGCCGCCTGCCGCGATGGCGGCCCGGGCGCCCGCGTCCCACGCAGCGTCGTACCGGGCCAACGCCTGGGCCTCGTCGCCGTCGTTCATGGCTCCGAGGGTGAAGTAGATGTTCGCGCCCGTCGGATAGACGTGGCTGAAGTGCGCCATCACGAGGTCGACGTGCTCGGACACCGCAGCCTTCACGGATTCGTACATCGGGACCAGCAGGTCCCACGTGGATGCGACCTCCATCGTGTCCAACGTCAGGGCATCGCCGAAGTCACCACCCGGCTTGAAGTTCTGGGCGAAGCGGTAGCTCATGTTGTGGCGGTGGGCACGCCAGTTCTCGCCCGGTCCGGCGCCGAGGTCCTCGGCGCCGTGCTCCAGGAAGATCCGCTTGCCCTGCTCGGCGACGAAGGCCGCGATCTCGGGTTCACCCGAACAGCCGAGGATCGACAGGCAACCCGCTGGCGGCTCCAGGCCCTGCCCGGAGAAGACGATGGCCGTGTCGACCTCGTCGTACAGGCGGTAGACGTGGGGGCGCAGTCCGGTCCGCAACAGGGCACGGCACGCAGCCAGGCCCGTTGCGACGTCCGGGAACAGGAAGCCCCGGTCGACGTCAACGGCGGGCTTGGGCCAGACCTGCAAGGTGGCACCGACGATGAGGCCGGTCGTTCCCTCGCCGCCCATGAAGAGGCGGTTGAGGTCGGGGCCGCTGGCGCTGGACGGGACAACCGGTGTCTGCAGCAGACGGCCATCCGGGAGGACGACGTCGAGGCCGATGACCATGTCCTCGAGCTTGCCGTAGAAGCTGGACTCCTGGCCGGCCGACCGGACGGCGAGGAAGCCGCCCATCGTCGAGCAGTGGATCGAGGAGGGGTGGTGGCCCAGGGTCCACCCGCGGTGCAGGAGGTGGTCCTCGAGCGTCTGCCCGATGACGCCGCACTCTGTGTGGACGGTGCCGGAGATCTCGTCGATCTCGCCGATCGCGACGAGGCGCTTGAGGTCCAGGGTGATCGCCCCGGCAACGGGTGACGCCCCGCCGCAGACGCCGGTCCCGGCGCCGAAGGGCACGACGGCGACATCGTGCTCGTGACACCAGCGCATGACGGCCTGGACCTCGGCCACGTCAGCCGGCGAGACCACGGCGTCGGGGACCAGCAGGTCCTCCCCCGCCCGGCGGCGCATGAGCATCCGCGGCCACCAGTCGTGGGCGCGCGTGCCGACATCGTTGGGATCCGTCAGGATCCGGGCACCTGGAACGCTGGCGCGCAGACCGTCGACGAGGGCAGTATCGAGCACAGGAGAACCGACCGGTGGGGAACGCCACGAGCCTAGAGCGGCTGGCTCAGCTGTCGACGATCCCGCGGCGGAGTCGGTCGAGGGTGAGCTCAGCCGTCCCGGTGAGCGCGGGGCCGCCGACGTGCTTGAGCTGGCCGACGACGTCCACGATCTGCTTGACGTTGCGGACGAAGTCGCCGCCTGTCATCTCCAGGTGATCGCCGACGGCGTCGTCCAGGGGGGAACCTCCGGCCCAGCGATAGGCCGCCCCGATGAAGGCGCCGTCGAGCTCGCGGAAGGCATCGACGCCGGCCTTGGTCTCGATGCGGCGCAGCTCGACCGCCAGGCGGGTGATCTCCTCGACGGCGACCCGGACGGACTCGGTCGGCAGCTCGATGCGGGTGCCCTCGTCGCGTCGGGCCTCATAGGTGAAGATCGACACCACGCCGGCCAGCTCGGCGGGCTGCAGGTCGTCCAGCAGGCCGCGTCGCACGGACTCGGCGATCAGCAGGTCGAGCGAGCCGTGGATCCCGGAGAGGATCCGGCCGGCGTCCGTGGGCTTGGGAGCCTCGTCGACGTACTCGAGTTGGGTCAGGACGTCGAGGATGCGGTGGAGTTGGCGAACCAGCGAGCCGGTCCGAC
This sequence comes from uncultured Nitriliruptoria bacterium, assembly GCA_965364815.1. Taxonomy (GTDB): domain Bacteria; phylum Actinomycetota; class Nitriliruptoria; order Nitriliruptorales; family Nitriliruptoraceae; genus CBDTZE01. The sequence continues at coordinate 5,258 of CBDTZE010000084.1, forward strand.
GCTCGACATCCCCGCGGATGCGGTCGGCCTCGTTGCGAAGCTCGTCGTGGCGGTACTGCCAGACCTCGATGTCGTCGCGGTCCGGGTCGTGGTGGCAGGGGTGCGACTTGACGGCCTTGCGGAGCTCGTCGATGGCCAGTCGCGCGGCCTCGGCACGCTCCGCCTCGCGGGCCAGGAGCTCCGGGTCGGGACCTGCGTCGGGCACGATGCCACCGTCATCGGGGTGGGTCACGCCGCGGAGCTTGTTGGCGACCGAGGTGCGGTACTCGCGTTGCCGCATGTTGCCGCCGCCGGGCAGCTTGATCGTGGCGAGCTTGGGCGGGATCTTCTCCAGCTCCCGCGCCCCGACCCGGGTGACGTTGCGATCGTCTGTCACGACATCCAGGACGGTTGCGCCCTTCGAGGTCTGCTTGACCGAGACCACGGCGACCATGCCTCGGCGTCCCAGCCACGGCAGGTGCAGGACATCGCCCGGATTGAGGGATGCGAGGCCATCGCGCATCGCCAGCTTGCGTCGGCGGCGCTTCTCCCTGGCCTCGACCTTCTCCTCGCGCACGAGTTGGCGGCGCAAGGTCCAGTACTCCGACCAGTCCCCCGCCCGTGAGGTCAGGTGGCGTTCGTAGCCCTTCATGCCCTTGTCGAGGTCGGCCAGCTTGCGCGCCACGCCGCTGACGGACTTGTCGGCCTGGAACTGGGCGAAGGAGGCGCCCAGCACGATCTCCGCCTGCTCCAGGTCGTGACGGCGCAGCAGGTTCACGGCCATGTTGTACGAGGGCGCAAACGATGACTGCAGCGGGTAGGTCCGGGTCCCGACCAGGCCGGCGACCGTCTGGAAGTCGATCGACCGCTGGTAGAGCACCACGGCATTGCCGCGATCGTCGATACCGCGACGTCCGGCGCGGCCGGTGAGTTGTGTGTACTGCCCGGCGGTCAGCAGGACATGGCTCTCGCCGTTCCACTTCTCGAGCCGCTCGATCACCACGGTCCGGGCCGGCATGTTGATGCCCAGCGCGAGTGTCTCGGTGGCGGCGACGACCTTGAGCAAGCCCTTCTGGAAGCAGACCTCGACGGCCTCCTTGAAGGCGGGGACCAGGCCTGCGTGGTGGGCGGCGATCCCGTCCATCAGTGCTGAGCGGAAGGCGGGGTAGCCCAGCACGTCGAGGTCGGCCTTGGGGAGGTCCGAGGTGATGAGGTCCGCGAGTTCGGCGATCTGGTCGGCCTCGTCGCGGTTGGTCAGGCGCATGCCGGCGCGGACCAGTTGCGAGACGGCGTCCTCGCAGCCGTTGCGGCTGAAGACGAACAAGATGGCGGGCAGCCACTTGCGCTGACGCAGTTCCTCGACGACCTGGACCCGGTCCGGGTACCGCAGGCGGACCTCAGGCCCCTGGCGGCGGCCCTTGTTGGACACGCGGTTGCGTTGGCGGGCGCGCCGCTCCAGCATCACGACCTCGGGGTTGGGCACCCCACCCAGTGCCTGCGACGCGAGTTCGCTGCGCTTCTGGTCCGACGCGTCCTTGCGCTGGGCCTCGGACGAGTCCGGGTGCGGGTCGCCCTTGGACTTGTTCCCCGTCTTCGACGCCTTGAAGGTCGGGTGGATTCGGTCGTTGACGAAGTAGTGGTGGCGCAGGGGCACGGGGCGGTGCTCCTCGATGACCAACTCGCAGCCGCCTTCGCGCACGGTGTCCAGCCAGGCGCCGAACTCCTCAGCATTCGAGACCGTCGCGGACAGCGCCGACAGCTGCACCGAGGCCGGGACCTGGATGATGACCTCTTCCCAGACCGCGCCCCGCTCGCGGTCGGCGAGGTAGTGCACCTCATCGAGGACGACATGCCGCAGGCCGTCGAGGGCCGACGACGATTCGTAGATCATGTTGCGCAGGACCTCGGTCGTCATCACGACGATGGAGGCCGTCGGGTTGATCGAACGGTCGCCGGTGAGCAGGCCCACCTTGTCCTCGCCGTAGCGCGAGGCGAGGTCACGGAACTTCTGGTTCGACAACGCCTTGATCGGCGTCGTGTAGAAGGCTCGGCCGCCGGTGTGCAGCGCGTGGTGGCAGGCGAACTCGCCCACGACGGTCTTGCCGGCGCCGGTGGGAGCGGCCACCAGCACGGACCGGCCGCGGTCCAGTGCATCGATGGCCACACGCTGGAAGCGGTCGATCTCGAAGTCGAAAAGTCCGACGAAGTCCGCCACGGCCTCACTCATGCAACACCTCGTCGTCGTCTGCTTCGCTCGATGAGTCGAGCGGCGATGATCGCAAGCTCGTAGAACACGACCATGGGCGCCAACATGAACATCATGGTGACGAAGTCGGTCGTGGGTGTGACGACCGCGGCAACGACCGCGTTGCCGACGACCGCGTAGGCCCGATAGTGCGCCAGGCTGGCGGCGCTCACGACGCCGATCAACGACAGGAAGACGAGGACCAGCGGCACTTCGAAGACCAGGCCGAACGCGACCGCCGTCGTCAGCAGGA
>CBDTZE010000085.1:0-7712 GCA_965364815.1 uncultured Nitriliruptoria bacterium
AACGACGACCCCCCTGGGGGAGCCAGGCGTCGCGTTCGACTGGACTCCCCCAGGTGAGGAACTGCCGGCAACGTCCCTGACGGGCCGGGACGCTGGGTCAGTTGTCGCTGCGGATCGAGGAGATCAGGCGCTTGGCGTCGGCAACGTCGGGGGTCAACTGCTTCTTGACCAGTTCCTTGCGGACGTCGAAGGTGTCGAGCTGGTGCTCGATGCCGAGCTTGGCGCGCTGCTTGGCCAGCTTGGCGCTGGTCGTCGCCTCGGCCTTCTTCTGCTTGAACTCGGCCTTGTGCTGCTTGGCCTTGGCGGACGTGGCGGCAGCAGCGAGGCCGGCACCGGCGGAGGCGTACTTCGCAGCGGTGCGAGCCTCGGCGGCAGCGGCGCGGGCCTCGGCCTTGGCGGCCTTCGCGGCCAGCTTGGCCTCGCGCTTGGCCTGGCGGCCACGGATGCCCACGTGCTCTGCGGTGTGGTGGGCCTTCCAGGCGGCGGACGGCTCGCCCTCACGGTCGAACGTCGACAGCAGCAGGCCGCCGAGCATCGACACGTTCTTCGTGAAGTGGACCAACTGGTTGGTCTTTGCCGCCGGGTCGGTCTCCTCCCAGAAGCGGTGACCGGCCAACGTGGTCGGCACCAGCGACCCGGCCAGGAGGGCGGCCGACATCCTCGGGAACTTGCCCGAGGCGAGCCCAAGGCCACCGAGGACCTGCGCGGCGCCGTTGGCCTGGATGACCTGCTCGGTCTCCAGCGCGGCGAAGGTCGGCGAAGCCGAGGAGACGAAGAGGTCGTCGGCGGTCTCGGCCAGCGAGTCGGTCACGTCCTTCGCGGCCGGAACCTTCGGCCCGGGGTTCTTCAGCGCGTCCAGGCCTCCGACGATGAACATCGAGGCGAGCATGGGGCGGGCGAGGAGACGGACAGGGTTCTTCATGGCAGCGGGCTCCGGGTCGGATCGTCGGACGAGTCTGCCTCGGAAGATGCCCGCTTGGGAGCTGCGGCAAGCCCCGAGAGGAATCCGCGGGCCGGTCGCCCGGCAGCCAGGTCGAGGATCGGCTCGATCAACCACTCGAACGGCCAACGCACCGCCGCCTCCAAGGGACCGCGGGAGAAGCGGGCCAGCCACACCCACATGGCCGTGCTCGCGACCACGGTGAACCACGCGGTGGTGGCCCAGGCCTCGCCGGTCGAGGTCGAGTCGAAGACGTCGCCCGTGAAGTGCCAGATGACCAACTGCCCGACGTAGACCGTGAGCGCCGCCTCCCCCATCGCCGCCAACGGGCGGACCAGTCGCGTCCGCGAAGCGACCAGCAGGCAGGCAGCCAACACGGCGACCGCGAACGCCGTGGTCGCGATGACGGCCAGCGGCATCTCCGAGTGACCCTCGACCGAACGCAACACGTCCCAGGAACCGAGACGGGGCGCCTCGCCCAGCGCGTGGCCGAGGAGCCACAACGCCATGGCGACGGCCGCGCCCCACGTCAGCAGCAGGACGCGGACACGCCCCGACGACAGGTCCAGCCGGCCGACCCACATGCCCACGAGCACGACCGGGAACCACGTGACGGTCGGATAGAAACCGGTCAGCCACAGCCGCATGGCCAGGCCGCCCGGCGATTCGCCGCCCAGGATCAGGAGCCAGTCCGGATGCTGCACGCCGATCCACGCCACGGCCACGGATCCAAGCAGCAGCCACGGCAGGGCCACCGCCAGCAGCCACCGCGACGGCACGCCGACGAACAGGGCCGCGAGGAAGAACCAGACGGCGTAGTACTGCAGGATCACCGCGACCGGGTGGTCGAGGGCGGTCAGGCCGAGGCCCAACGGCAGCAGCCAGGCCGACCGGTAGAGGAGCCTCGCGACCACGGCCTCGGGTCGACGCCGCGCCAGGATCGACACGCCGACGCCGGCAACGAGTGCGAACAGGATCGACGCCTTGCCGTACGGGACGTTGAGCAGCCACGCCCCGATCGAAGTGTCGCGCTGGGGGCGCGGGCCGAAGTGGACGGCAAGCATTCCGATGATCGCCAACGCTCGAGCGACATCGACGCCGATGAGGCGGGTCGACGTCAGGACGCGCGTGTCAGCCGATCCGTCCAGTGGGATGCTCCATTCCGAATAGCGTCTGACAAGCCAACCCCCGAGGCCGTTGCATGACCACCCCCCGCTGGACCGCCGCGCTGCTCGCGCTGGCACTCGTCACCACGGCCTGCGGCGGTGACGACACGGCGACGGAGTCGACGTCCTCGGCCGCTTCGCCCCTCGACCTGACCGACTGGGACAGCGTCCTCGCGGCAGCCGACGGGCAGACCGTGGACTGGTGGCTGTACGGGGGCGACGCCCGGATCAACGCCTACCTCGACGACCACGTGGTGCCAGCCGCCGCCGAGTTGGGTGTGACGCTGCGCCGCGTCCCGATCGACGACACCGCCGAGGCCGTGCAGCGCGTGGCCGGCGAGATCGAAGCCGGGGTCAACGACGGCGGGGCCGTCGACATGATCTGGATCAACGGCGAGAACTTCGCCGCGGGTCAGGAGGCCGGGCTGTGGTTGGCGGACTGGGCGCAGGCATTGCCGAACGCCCGGTTCCTCGACGAGGCAGACCCCACCCTCACCACCGACTTCGGGCGAGACACCCTCGGGATGGAGTCGCCCTGGAACCGTGCCGCCTTCATCTACGCCCACGACCCGCAGACCGTGCCAGACCCACCGACCTCCGTCGTGGCGCTGCTGGACTGGATCCGAGCCAACCCCGGGCGCTTCACGTACCCCGCCCCGCCGGACTTCACCGGATCGGCGTTCGTGCGCCAGGTCGTCCAGGCACTCGGCGAGGAGGCAGCCTTCACCGCGCTTGCCGAGATCGAACCGTTGCTCTGGCGCGAAGGCACGGCCCACCCGGTCGACGCCGCGGAACTCGACGAACTCTTCAGCAACGGCGAGGTCGACCTGACCATGTCCTACAACCCGGCCTTCGTCGCCGGCGAGGTGGAGAACGGCCGGTTCGACGCGCGGGTCCGTCCCTTCGCCATGACGGACGGGACGCTCTCGAACGTCTCCTTCGTGACGATCCCGGCCAACGCCGGGGACGTTGCGGGCGCCCTGGTCGTGGCACACCTGCTGCTTGACCCACTGCTGCAGGCGCTCAAGGCCGACCCGGGCGTGCTGGGGATCCCGACGGTGCTCAACCTCTCCTCGCTGACGCCGGCCGCCGTGGAGCAGTTCACCGGCGGGGGCGACCGCACCCACATCCTCGACGACTTCGGCGTCTTCCTGGCGGAGATCGACGCGGCCGAGGTGGACCGCCTCGAGGCCCGCTGGCTGGAGGAAGTCCTGTGAGTCTCACACTGACGGGCATCGCCGCCTCACCCGGTGGCACGGACGTTCTTCGGGGCGTCGACCTCGACGTCCCCACCGGCACGTGCCTCGCCGTGCTGGGTCCGTCCGGCGCGGGCAAGACCACCCTGTTGCGGGTGGTCGCCGGGCTGGAACGACCGACGGCCGGCCATGTCGAGGTCGACGGGACGGGCCTCGACGGCACCCCGCCCGACCGTCGCAAGCTCGCGGTGGTCTTCCAGGACGCCCGGCTCTTCCCGAACATGTCCGTGGCGGAGAACGTCGGTTTCCCCTTGAAGATGGCGGGCGCCGATGCGGATGAGCGACGCCGGCGAGCGGCGGAGATGCTGGCCGAGGTCGGCCTCGTCGCCTTCGACGGCCGACGGCCACGCACGCTCTCCGGCGGCGAGGCCCAGCGTGTCGCGCTGGCTCGAGCGCTGGTCACCGAGCCACGCGCCCTGCTCCTCGACGAGCCCTTTGCGGCCGTTGACCCGGAACGCCGCGACGACCTGCGACGCCTGGTCAATCGGCTCCGTCGGGACCACAAGCTCACGACGCTGCTGGTGACCCACGACCGCGACGACGCTGCACTCCTCGGCGATCACGTCGCGGTGCTGCTGGACGGCGTCATCGCCCAGGCCGGCGAGGTCCGCGAGGTCTTCGACCGTCCGATCTCCCCCGCCGTCGCCGAGTTCGTCGGTTGTGACGTCGAGGTGATCGTCGATGGCATCCGTCACGTCACCCGCCCCGAACACGTTGTGCTCGGTACGGGCCCGTACCGCGGGACCGTGACGGCCGTGCACCCGGCCTCCGACCACGTGCGTGTCGAACTGACGGGCGGCGAGGGAATGCCGCAGGTCACCTCGAGAGTTGCGGTGCATGACGCGCCGGATGTCGGCGCCACGGTTGCCTTCGACCTGCCCCACCTGCACCCCCTGCCCTGACCTCCCGGAGCCACCCCTGATGCAGCGCCACGACCTCGTCATCCTGGGCGGTGGCACCGCCGGCCTCGTTGCTGCCAGCGGCGCAGCCAATCTCGGGGCGCGGGTCGTCCTGGTCGAGGAGGATCGCACCGGGGGCGACTGCCTGTGGACCGGATGCGTGCCGTCGAAGGCGCTGATCGCGTCGGCGAAGGTCGCCCACGCGGCACGCACGGCCGCTGCCCACGGCATCACGGTCGGCGAGGTCACGGTCGACTTCGCTCGGGTCATGGATCGGGTCACGGAAACGCAGGAGACCATCTCGCACCATGACTCGGTGGAGCGGTTCGAGTCCATGGGCGTCGAGGTCGTCAAGGCCCGAGGACGCTTCCTCGATGCCGAGACCCTGGAAGCGGACGGAAGGCGCTTCACCTTCCGCTCCGCACTGGTCGCCACCGGGGCGCGTCCGTTCGTGCCGCCGATCGACGGCATCGACGAGGTCGAGGTCCTCACCAGCGACACGATCTGGAAGTTGCGTGAACTGCCGGCGCGAATGGTCGTCATCGGCGGTGGCGCCATCGGAGTCGAACTCGGCCAGGCCTTCGCACGGCTCGGCAGCAAGGTCACCATCGTCGAGATGGTCGACCGACTGCTCTCCAAGGAAGAACCCGAGGCGTCCGAGGTCGTGACCCGGTCGCTGGTCTCCGAGGGCGTCGGCGTACGCACCGGGGCCAAGGTCACGTCACTGGGGCGGGATGCCGACGGGACGACGGTCGTCCGGCTGACCGATGCCCGCGGCGACCACCAGGTGCCCTGCGACGCCGTGCTCATGGCGGTCGGGCGGCGACCCAGCACCGCCGACATCGGCCTCGACGCCCTGGGCGTCACGACCACGCGTTCCGGGCACGTCGAGGTCGACGAGACCATGCGGACCAACGTCGACGGCATCTTCGCCGCCGGCGATGTGACTCCTCGCGCCCCGTTCACCCACGTCGCCCGGTCGGACGCCAGCATCGTGGTCTCCAACGCGCTGTTCGGCCTGCGGCGCAAGGCGCCGCAGCGACTGGTGTGGACGACCTTCACCGATCCCGAGGTCGGTCGCGTCGGCATGTCCGAGCAGGAAGCCCGCGAGGCTCTGGGCGACCGCGTCCAGGTCCGCACGTTCCGTCACGACCAACTTGATCGCGCCATCACCGAAGGGCGGACGGAAGGCTTCACGAAGTTGGTGGCCGACCCCAAGGGCGTCCTCGTCGGCGCGACGGTCGTGGGCGTGACGGCCGGCGAGCAGATCGCGACGATCGACGCCTGGATCCGCCAGGACGCCAAGCTCGGGACGATGGGCGCCGCGATGGTGGCCTACCCGACCTGGGCCGAGGGCACCTCGGGGGCCAGCCTCGATCACCTGCGCGAGCAGTGGTTCACCCCGAGGACGAAGCGCCTGGTCCGTCCGGTCCTCGGACTCGCTCGGTTCGTCGATCGGGTGCGTTCCTGATCGTGCGGACCGCAAGCACCACGCGCTCCACGGCGGACAGGCCGACGACGACCGCGAACACGCCGGCCACCGGGGCGGCATGCTGGGGCCAGAGCAACAGGGCGGTGTGGACCATGATGGTCTCGAAGCCCTCGGCGAGGTGGCCGATGAACTGGAACGAACGGCTGTCGGTGGAGATGCCTCGCCGCTCGGCAATGGATGAGAACGCCAGGAACGCCGACCCGTTGAGGTAGTACGTGGCCAGCAGGAACACGAGGGCGAGACGTGCGTCGGGCTGCGCCACGGCGATCCCGACGGGGATCGCTGCGTACGCGACGAAGTCCCCGATGATGTCGAGGAAGCCACCGATGTCCGCGTCGTGGGGATCGTCCGGGCCAAGCCCCCTCGCCAACTCGCCATCGAGGCCGTCGAGGACGCGCGACACGAGCCACAGCAGCGCGGCCGTCCAGGTCTGCCCGACCGCGGCAAGGCCGGCTGCGGCCAGTGCGATCAGCAGGGCCAGGGCCGTCACGCGGTCGGGGCGCAGGCCGGCGGCCACCAACGGACGGACCATGGCGGCGAGGACGGGACGCATCAGGCGTCGTGCGGAGCGATCAAGCATGCACGGATGATGACACGCCCCGCCGGCCGAGGACGCGAGGTGCGAGCCATCGTGCCTGCCGCCGCAGTGTTGGTGGTGCTCTTCGGTGGGGCCATGGCCGGGGCACTGTCGCGCACGTCGGCCGAGGTCTGGTCAACCGCCCTTGGCGATCCTCGCTTCGGCGAGGCACTGACCTTCACGATCCGGATCACCCTGCTGTCGACGGCCCTGTCGGCCGTCGTCGCGCTGGGGCTTGCCGCCCTGGTCCGACGACACCGCGCGCCCCGCAGCCTCCTGGCCGTCCCCGTGCTGGTCCCCCACCTTGTGGCAGCGACCGTCGCCGTGACCTGGCTGGGCCCGGGCGGCCTGGCCGATCGACTCCTGGGCGGCCTGCCGGTCGATCTTGTCCGCGACCGAGCCGGGCTCGGGATCGTCCTGGTGTCCGTCTGGAAGGAAGCGCCGTTCCTGGTGCTGCTGATCCTCACCGCGTGGGACGGGGCCGTGGAGCGGCGCAGCGAGGCCGCAGCGACGCTCGGCGCAGGACGAGGAGCCACGTTCCGTCATGTGGTCTGGCCCGCCGTCCGGACGCCGCTGGGCGTCGGTTCGGTCGTCGTCGGGGCGTTCGTCCTCGGGTCCTTCGAGGTTCCGCTGGTCGTCGGCCCGACCACTCCCCCGGTCCTGTCGACACTGGCCCTGCAACAGACCCGGGTGGCGAGCCTCGATGGCCGAGCCGTGGCCTCGGCGACGCTGCTGGTCACGACCGCACTGGCCTTGGGCCCGGCGTTGCTGGCGTCTCGCTGGGTCAGGCGCGCCGATGCGTGACCGGTCCGGGCGCGTGCCCGCAATCCTCGTCGTCGCCCTGTTCGTCCTGCCCCTCGCCGTGCTCCTGCCGCGGGCCCTCGCCGACGCATGGCGGGCGCCGGCGCTGCTTCCCCAAGTCTGGGGAACACGTGGCCTCGCCGCTGCCTTCGCTCCCGGGGCCGAAGCGGTGGCGGCGATCCGCAACTCGTTGGTGGTCGGCGCCGGGGTGACTGCCGTGGCCTTTGCCCTGGCGTGGCCGGCGGCGCGGGCCTTGGTCCGTCTGCCGGTGGGTCGCCGAGCCACCTGGTTCGTCCTGTTGCTGGCGCCCTTGCTGGTTCCCGCCTACGCCACCGGGACGGGCCTGGTACCCGTCCTGCTGCGCCTGGGACTGGCCGACCACCTGGTGGGCGTCGCCGCCGCGCACCTGCTCTACGTCGTGCCCTACGTGATCCTCGCCCTGCTGCCGGCCTTCGGCTCCGATCTCGACCACCTCGAGGAGGCCGCACGCGCGTCGGGGGCCAGCCGGGTCCACAGGATCATGGAGTCGGCGGTCGGGTCGCCGGAGGCCACGCCGAGCGTGAACGGATCGGCCGACAACG
>CBDTZE010000086.1:0-7543 GCA_965364815.1 uncultured Nitriliruptoria bacterium
CGTCGATCCCCGATGTGGACTACGTCAGCGCTGGCGCCACGATCGTGCCCACCGCCGAGGACGCCTGGTCCCAAGAACTCGTGCTCAAGGTCAAGGAACCGATCGCCCAGGAGTACGGCTTCCTGCGCAGCGACCTCACGCTGTTCACCTACCTCCACCTCGCAGCAGACAAGCCGCTGACCGAGGCGCTGGTCAACGCGGGAACCACGTCGATCGCGTACGAGACCGTTCGTGGTCGTGACGGCGGGCTGCCGCTGCTGGCACCGATGTCCGAGGTCGCTGGCCGGATGGCGCCCCAGGTCGGCGCTGCAACGCTGGAGCGACCCAACGGCGGACGCGGCGTCCTGATGGGCGGCGTCTCCGGTGTCGCGCCGGCGAACGTCATCGTGATCGGGGCTGGCGTCGCCGGGATGAACGCTGCCTGGATCGCCGCCGGGATGGAGGCACGCGTCTACGTCCTGGACCTCGACATCGGCAAGCTGCGCTACATCGACTCGATCCACCAGGGCAAGATCTCGACGCTGATGTCCAACGTCCTCACGGTCGAGGAACTGATCCAGCGCGCCGACATGGTGATCGGCGCTGTCCTGGTGCCGGGTGCCAAGGCGCCCCGGGTCGTCACCAGGGACATGCTCTCCACGATGCGACCCGGTGCCGTGTTGGTCGACATCTCGATCGACCAGGGCGGGTGCTTCGAGACCAGCCACGTGACCACGCACTCCGACCCGACCTACGAGGTCGACGGCGTCGTGCACTACTGCGTCGGGAACATGCCCGGGGCCGTGCCCCACACCTCGACCTACGCGCTGACGAACGTGACGATGCCGTACGCCATCCGCCTGGCGAAGGACGCCATGGGCGCGCTCCGCGGCGACGTCCTGCTTCGCGAAGGGCTGAACACGGCCGGCGGCAACGTCACCAACCTGGGCGTCGCCGAGGCCCACGGGATGGACTTCGTGGACCCGACCACGGCCCTGGCCTGAGCATCGCGACCGTGGCCCCACCGGAGCGCGGACAGGTCGCCCTCCCGGCGACGATGCTGCGGTTCCTTGACCACCTCCACGTCGAGCGGGGGCTGTCCGACAACACCCTGGCCGCCTATCGCCGCGACCTGACGCGCTACGCCGAGTACCTCGCCGGCATCGGGATCACGGACCCACTGGCGGCCGACGCGGAGATCGTGCAGGGCTTCGTCGTCTGGCTCAGTGGCGCCGGTTCGCCGGCGGACAAGGCCTACGCGAGTTCGTCGATCGCACGCATGACGGTCTCCGTCCGCGGTCTGCATCGCTTCCTCGCCAGAGAGGGCATGGTCGAGGTCGACGTCGCTGCTCGGGTCAACGCGCCGACCGCCCCGAGGCCGCTGCCCAAGGCGTTGTCGATGGACGACGTCGAAGAACTGTTGGCGGTCCCGGGGGAGGGGCCGGGCCCCATGCGCGACCGGGTCCTGCTGGAGTTGCTCTACGGGGCGGGTCTGCGCATCAGCGAGGCGATCGGCCTGGACCTCGACGACGTCGACCGGCAGGATCGGCTGGTGCGCGTCCGCGGGAAGGGCGGCAAGGAACGCATCGTGCCGTACGGACGCGCCGCCGGCAGCGCGATCGAGACCTGGCTGGTCCGGGGCCGACCGGGTCTCGACCCGCAGGGCCCCGGCCTGATCCTCAACCTGCGAGGCAAGCGGCTCTCGCGGCAGGGCGCCTGGCAGGTGGTGGGCCGCCACGCCGACCGGGCCGGGCTCGCGGGGGACATCTCGCCGCACACCCTGCGCCACTCCTTCGCCACGCACCTGCTGGACGGGGGCGCCGACGTACGCGACGTGCAGGAGTTGTTGGGGCACGCTTCGGTGGCGACCACGCAGATCTACACCATGGTCAGCCAGACGCGGTTGCGTGACGTCTACGAGCGGGCGCACCCTCGTGCCCGCATCGACGATCCACCCTCGGAGTGACTGTGTTCGACGCCGTTTCCGTCATCGAATCCAAGCGCGACGGCCGGGAGGTCCCGGGCGACCAGATCGCGGGGATGGTCCGGGCGTATCTCGCCGATGAGGTCTCCGATGCCCAGATGGCGGCCTTCTTCATGGCCGGGGTCCTGCAGGGGTTCACGGTCGCAGAGGCCGCCGCCTTGGCGGATGCGTATGTCGCCTCGGGCGAGGTCGTGGATCTCTCCAGCCTGCGGGGTCCCACGGTGGACAAGCACTCGACCGGCGGCGTCGGCGACACCACGACGTTCGTGGTCGGACCGATCGTGGCTGCCTGCGGTCGACAGTTGGCGAAGTTGTCGGGCCGCGGGCTCGGGCACACGGGCGGGACCCTGGACAAGTTGCAGGCCATCCCGGGGCTGCGCGTGGATCTGAGTCCCGCCGAGGTCCGCGACCAGGTGGAGTCGATCGGCCTTGCGGTCGCGGCAGCCACGGCGGACATCGTGCCGGCCGACAAGCGGACCTATGCCCTGCGGGACGTGACCGGGACGGTGCCGTCGCGAGCACTCATCGCGGCCAGCATCATGTCGAAGAAGCTGGCGGGCGGGGCGCAGACCGTGGTGCTCGACGTCAAGGTCGGGGACGGGGCGTTCCTGCCGGCCCCGGATGTCGCGCGTGACCTGGCCGAGTTGTGCGTGGGCATCGGCGAGGCCCACGGTCGCCGGACGTCGGCCGTCGTCACGGACATGTCACAACCCCTGGGGCGGGCCATCGGCAATGCGCTGGAAGTCCGCGAAGCCGTCCGCATCCTGCAGGGCGGTGCCGGCGCCCTGCGCGACGTGTCGATCGCCCTCGCAGCTCGCATGCTGGAGTTGACCGGGGACGAGAACGGCGTCGCGTCCGCCACCGCGGCCCTGGACGACGGCCGCGCGCTGGAAGCCTTCCGCGCCATGGTCACGGCGCAGGGCGGGGATGTGCGAGCCATCGACGAACCCGACGCCGTCCTCGCGTCGGCGCCGATCATCCAGGACGTGCCGGCGCCCCGCGCCGGGAACCTCGCCCACGTGGCCTGCAAGGACCTGGGTCTGCTCAGCGTGCGGATGGGTGCGGGACGGCTCTCCCTCGATGACGTGGTCGACCCGGCGGTCGGGCTCGAGGTGCTGGTCCGGATCGGCGACGAGGTCGAGGTCGGCCAGCCCATCGCTCGCGTGCACGCGGCGGACCGGGCCGGCGCGGACGCTGCTGCGGCGAAGGTCATCGAGGCCTTGGTCATCGGGGACGATCCGGTCGACGCCGTCCCACTGCTGCATGCTGTCGTGGGGTGAGGGGCTAACCTCCACAGCTTCCCGCACTTCCCTGTCGCTCGGCCCCGCGTGAGCTGCGCCCGCCAGGACCCACCATGACCTACCAGGTCTCCCTCGCCGTCTTCGAGGGACCCTTCGACCTTCTGCTGCACCTGATCGCCAAGCGGCAGGTGGACGTGATGGAGGTCGACCTCGCCGACATCACGGCGGATTTTCTGGCGACCCTCGGCAACATCGGCGAGGTCGACCTCGAGACCGCAACCCGGTTCCTCGTGGTCGCGGCCACCCTGATCGAGCTCAAGGCGGCGCGTCTGCTGCCCTCGGACGACGAGGACGAGTTCGAGGATCTGCTTGCCGACGCCCGGGACATGCTCTACGCGCGACTGTTGGAGTACCGGGCCTTCCGGCAAGTCGCCGAGGTGCTGCGCGACCAGTTGGGCGCCAACGAGTGGTTCGTCGTGCGGGACGTCGTCCTCGACAGCGACCTCGCCCGCCTCGTGCCCGAGGTCCAGCTCCCGGTCGACGCCGCCGGGCTGGCACGGTTGGCCGCGATCGCGCTCCAACCGCCGACCGTCGAGCAGGTCGACCTGTCCCACCTGCGTCGCAGCACCCTCTCGATTCGGGAGGCCGCCGCCCAGTTGCTGGGCCGTCTCCCGGGCCGCGGCGATCGCACGACCTTCCGCGAGATGTCGTACCGCCGACCACGCAACGAGCGGGTCGTGCTGTTCCTCGCCATGCTGGAGCTCTACAAGCTCGGCCAGCTCGATCTCGCGCAGCCCGACCTTCGCGGTGACCTCACCGTCGAGCGCATCGACGAGGGTGGCGACCTCACGGTGATCGTGGACGACTACGACGCCCCGACCGAGCCTGAACCCGAAGCCGCCGAGGTCGTCGACGTCGATGACCTCACCGGTCCCGCTGCGGCACCCACGGACTCGTCCGACCCAGCCGATGCAACGCCCCAGGAAGCCGACCATGTCTGACCTCGACACCACCGTCGACGACGAGCGCGACGACGCTTCGGCGGTCTCCGCTGCGTCGCGGGACTCCTCCGTGTCCTCGGACTCGTCCGCGTCCGCTCCCAGCGAGGAGTCGCTGCCCAGCGAGGACTCCGTGCTCGACGAGGGGATTGAGGAGCCAGAGGTCGCGCCGACCGCCACGACGGTCGCCTCAGCCCCGGTCACCGCGGAGGAGATCCAGGCCGCCGTCGAGTCCCTGCTCTACCTGGCCACCGAGCCGTTGGCGGTCGACGTGATGGCCGAGCTCATCGGTGCAGAGCCCGAGGAGGTCGGACCGGCCGTTCTCGACCTGCAGCAGCGCTACGTGGACCAGGGCCGCGGGCTGGCCCTGCGTGAGGTCGGCATCGGTTGGCGGATGAGCACGGCTCCCGGCACCCGCCACGTCGTCGAACGCTTCGTGCTGGCCGGCCGATCGGGCCGCCTGACGCAGGCCGCTCTCGAGACCCTCGCCGTGGTCGCCTACAAGCAACCGATCCAGCGTGCCGACGTGTCGGACATCCGCGGTGTGAACGCCGACGGCGCCATTCGCTCGCTGGTCGCTCGTGGCCTCCTGCAGGAGCTCGGGCGGGCCGAGGCGCCGGGGCAGCCGATCCTCTACGGCACCACGCCGATGCTCCTCGAGAAGCTGGGACTCACGTCCCTCAATGAACTGCCGGACATTGCCGACCACCTCCCCGACGCCGCGCCAGACGAGCCTCGTCTCGATGACCTGTCACGCGCCCGCCGGCTCATCGCCGAGGGGCGCGACCTGCCGGCCACGGGACGTTCCAGCTGGGACCCCGACGCCCCGCCGCCGATGCCGGCACCGACGCCGCGACGCTCGGCTGGCGGCGACGATGCCATGGACGAGTTGAGCGACCGCCTCGAGGCCGCCGCGAAGTCCGCGATGAAGCGCTTGCAGGAGGCCGTCAGCGCCTCCGAGCGCCCCGACCCGGAGTCGGACGACCCGGACGACAACGACCCGGCGGATCCGACCGATCTCGCCGCACCAACCATTGATGACGACGCTGCGGCACCCGCAGGCGACGCCACCCCGGCCACCGCGCCACAGGACAACGACGATGAGTGAAACCCACGAGCCACAGCGGCTCCAGAAGCTCCTCGCCGCGGCGGGGATCGCCAGCCGACGCGCCTCGGAGGACCTGATCCGCGAGGGTCGCGTCTCCGTGGACGGGCGGCCGGCCGAACTCGGCGAGAAGGTCCTGCCGACGGCGGACATCCGCGTCGACGGCGAACGTGTCGCCGTCGACACCGGCCACGTCTACGTGATGTTGAACAAGCCACAGGGCGTGCTCACGACGGCCGACGACCCCGAGGGACGGCCCACGGTCCTGGACCTCATCAACCTCGACCAGCGCCTCTTCCCGGTCGGACGGCTGGACATGGACACCGAGGGTCTGCTGCTGCTGACCAATGACGGCGACCTCGCACACCAGTTGATGCACCCCAGCTACGAGGTGCCGCGCACCTACTTGGTTCTCGCCAACGCCGTGCGCAAGTTGGCGATCCAGCGGCTGCGCGACGGCGCGGAACTCGAGGACGGGTTCGCCAAGCCACAGTCGGTGCGCCTCGTCGAGCAGACGGGACAGGAATCGCTGATCGAGGTCATCATGACCGAAGGTCGCAAGCGCGAGGTCCGGCGACTGTTCCAGGCCTGCGACGTCAACCTGCTTCGCCTGGCGCGTGTCGCCTACGGCGGCGTGGATCTGGGCGAGCTTCGCCAGGGCAAGTGGCGGTTCCTCACCCCCCATGAGGTCGGGACGCTGAAGTCCGCGGTGCAGGGTGGGCCCAAGCGCAAGAAGGACGGCCGCACCAAGGGCCAGGTCCGTGCGTCGACGACCGCCTCGCGCGAGGAGCGTCGCCGTCGAGGCGGGCCCCACGGCCACGGCGGTTCCGGCGGCAAGGGCGGGGGACAGGGCAAGGGTGGGTCCCGGCGATGACCGTCGCCCCGGGTCGGGATCGTCCGACCTCGTCGTTCCGTCGCGTGGCCGTCATCGGCACGGGGCTGATCGGCGGCTCCTTCGCGTTGGCGACGCAGGCACTGGACCGTGTCGACGAGGTCGTCGTCCATGACAACGACCCGGACAGCCGGGCCCGGGCACGTGTCCTGGGTGTCGGAACCCGGGTCGCGGACACCATCGAGGATGCCGTGCGTGGCGCCGACCTCGTCGTGCTCGCGGTGCCGCCTCACCAACTGGTCGCGGTCGCGAGCCAGGTGGCACCTCACCTCGAGGTGCACGCCCTGGTCACCGACGTGGCCAGCGTCAAGTCGCCCCTGGTCGCCCAGGTCGAGGCCGCCCTGCACGGCCACGGGGCCTTCATCGGCGGGCATCCGATGGCAGGTTCCGAGAACTCGGGCGTCGCGGCCGCCGACCCCACGCTCTTCCAGGGAGCGACCTGGCTGCTCACGCCGACAGCGGCGACGAACGACGGTGACTTCTCGCTGCTGGCTGGTCACGTCGTGGCGATGGGTGCCCGCATCCTCGCCGTCTCACCGGATGAGCACGACCGGTTGGTTGCGGTGGCAAGTCACCTGCCACAGATCCTCGCCTCGGTCCTGATGGACTACGCGGCCGCTTTGGACGGGGCGCCGCTGCGAGTCGCTGCCGGGGGCTTCCGGGACGTCACACGAGTCGCCGCCAGTGACCCGAATCTGTGGGTCCCGATCCTGACGGACAACCGCCAGTCCGTTCTCGCAGCGCTCGACGGCTTCGTCGAACGCCTCGCCTCGCTGCGGGCAGCCGTGGATGAGCAGGCCTGGGACGCGGTCCACGTGCTGCTGGACAACGCCAGGACCGCCAGGCGGGCGCTGCCGCGTCGCGGCCTCGTCGCCGCGTCCGTGGACGTCGTCGTGCCGATCCCCGACCGTCCCGGCGCGCTCGCAGAGGTCACCGCCACGATGGCCGAGGCGTCCATCAACGTCGAGGACGTGGCGATGCGCCACGCCTCGGACGGCGCGCGCGGTTCGTTGATCCTGGCGGTCGACGGGTTGGACGTTGCCCACCGTGCGCAGGAGGCCCTCGCGGGCCGCGGTCTGCGTTCCCACATCGAACGGCGCTGAGGCACCCATGGCCATCCATCGCGTCCGCGTCCACCCCGGCACCCTCGGCGGTCGACTCCGCGTGCCCGGCGACAAGTCGATCTCGCATCGTTCCCTGATCATCGGCGCCTTGGCCGGGGGCGCCACCGTGTCGGGGCTCGCTCCTTCGGGTGACGTGCAGTCCACGGCCGAGGTCCTGCGTGCCATGGGCGTCCAGGTCGACCTCACCATGGTCGACGGCGGACTTGCGGGCACCGTCATG
>CBDTZE010000087.1:0-7531 GCA_965364815.1 uncultured Nitriliruptoria bacterium
TCCGCCAGGCCGTGGTCACGTGCCACGGCCGTGCCGTCCAGCACGACGGGCACGTCGGGGCGCGTGGCGGTCGGTTCCAGCAGCTGATCAGCGACCAGCGCCTCGACGAGGTCGCCCACGGTCGCCGCGGCGGCGGCCGTGACCCGCAGGTCCACGCCGCCCTGTTCCAGGAGCAAGGTCATGTTCATGTCATTTCATGCTATGCCATATCCCCACGATGCACAACACATTCACCGACGTTCGTCGGCTGCGGACACGCCCCCCGTGAGAACATGCACACCAATTCCCACATACGGGAAAGAACACGCAGGTTCTCACCACCCGAAGAGGTCGGGCGTCAGACCCGGCGGGCCAGGACAACCCAGACCGTCCGCAGGAGGATCTGCACGTCCAGCACCGGCGACCAGTTGACGAGGTACTGCAGGTCGTAGCCGAGCTTGTACTCGGGGTCGGTGTGGTACCGGCCGTGGATCTGGGCCAGTCCGGTCAGGCCGGGCGGGAGCTCGTGACGGCGCGAGTAGCCCGGGATCTGGCGGTCGAACTCGTCGGTGAGTTCGGGCCGCTCGGGCCGAGGTCCGACCAGCGACATCTCGCCCTTGAGGATGTTCCAGAGCTGCGGCAGTTCGTCGACACGCGTTGCACGCATCCAGCGGCACGCCGGGATGACCCGGGGGTCCTCCTTGGCTGCCAACTGCGCCCCGCCCACGGCCTCGGCATCGGGGCGCATGGTGCGGAACTTGACCAGCTTGAAGATCTCGCCAGAGGCACCGACCCGGTCCTGCCAGTACAGGATCGGACGACCCGCCAGCACGGCGGTCCAGATCGCGCCGAAGGCCAGCCCCGACAGGAGCGCCGGCGACAGGAGGACCAGCCACACCAGGTCGAGGAACCGCTTGAAGCGAAGACGCGAGGTCGGCATCGTGTTCGCGCGCAACCGGACGAAGGGCATGCCGCCGATCTGCCGGACACGCTGCAACCCGTACATCGTCTCCTGCGCCGTGACGCGCTGGTGGATGGCCACGTCCCGCCGATCCAGCCGGCGCAAGGTGGTCGTCCGGATCTGCCCGAGCCACCGGCCGCTGAGGAGGATGACGTCCGTGGCCTTGGTGGCGTCCACGGCCGTGGTCAGTTCGTCGAGGGTGGCGGCGCTGCCGACGATGACGGCCTCGCGATCGAGGTCGAGGTGCTCATTGGCCTTGCGCAACTCGTCCTCGTCACCGAGGAGCAGGACGCGTGGCGGGCCAAGCACCCGCATCTCGTTGCGGGCCGTCAACTCCCGCGTCAGCGTGACGCCGATCGCCCCGACAACGACAAGGGTGACGAGGCTGGTGACCGGCATCGCCAGCGCCTGCAGGTTCCGGGCGATGGCGCCCGAGGACTGCATGGCGCCCGTGGCAGCCAGGTTCACCACGGCGAAGATGCCGCCGGCCGACCCGGTGAGTCGCAGGGCACGTGGCAGGACGTTGGTCCGGCCCAGCCGCGCCTCACGGTCGTAGAGGCCACCGAAGTAGAGCGCCGCCAGGAACAACGACACGGCCAGCAGGAACGAGAACGCGTACTGGCCCGGGCGGTACGTCGGCCAGTCCCAGCGGTACCTGACCCACATCGAGCCGACGAGGACAAGTCCGAGCAGGACCGCGTCGATCGCCTGCGACAGCCGGAAGCCACGCGCGTTGAGTCGTGTGAGCAGCGCGGGCGTGTCGTCGTCGCGCCCGGCCGTGGCGGACGACGCGTCGAGGTCGGCCTCGCTCACGCCCGGACCGCCGGGTGGTCGTCGCGTTGGTGGTCCTCGTCGCGTGGTCCCGCTCCCCCACGTATGAACCCGGCGCCCCAAGCGAGATGCATCACCGCCAGGCACTCGATCACCTGCGGGTACTGCTTGGGCGCGGCTCCGGAAGTGACGGCGCCGTAGACCAGGACGGCGAGCCACGCCCCCAGCAACAGCAGCAGGGGCAGCGTCTGGAACAGGATCGCGAGGAAGGCGGCCACGCCGAGGCCGCCAACGAGAACAGGCGGGGCCATCTGTCGCAGCTTGATCGACGACGGGTCACGCGACACCACGAAACGCTTCCAGCGGCCATAGTCCCAGTACTGCCTCGCCAGTGCCTGGATGGTCGCGCGGGGCGTGTAGGTGACCTGGAGTTCCGGGTCGAACCAGACCTGCCAACCCTGGCCGCGCAGGCGCTGGTTGAGCTCGTAGTCCTGGTTGCGTTCGAGGACCGGGTCGTAGCCGGCGACGGCCTCGAGGGCGCCGCGGTGGAAGACGCCGAGGTAGACCGTGTCGACCGGGCCGGGCTCGCCGCCCACCCGGTAGGACGCACCGCCGGCGCCGACCGACGACCGCATGGCCGCGGCGACCGAGGATCGGAAACCGTCCCCCGCCGCCGTGGGGACCTGCATCCCGCCGACGTTCGCGGAGCCCGTGGCGTCCAGCACCCGCACGGCGTGGTCGACGTAGCCCGGGGGAAGCACCGACTGGGCGTCGCAACGCACCACGACCTGCCCGGTCGAGGCGATGATCGCGGCGTTGAGGCCGTCGGGCGTCGTCCCCGAGGCGTTGGTGACCACGCGGATGCGCTTGTCGTCCAGCGCCAGGCGACGGGCGACGTCGCGGGTGTCGTCCGTGCTGGGTCCGACCGCGATCACGACCTCGAGGGAGGCGATCGTCGGCCCGGACTGGTCGAGGGCGGACGCCACGGCCCGGGGCAGCAGCGATCCGGCGTCACGGGCCGGAACGACCACGGAAACCGTGCAGGGCGGGGAGAGGGGGGACAAGGTGGTCACAGTGGTCGATCGTAATGCGTGGGGGGTCGAAAAACCGTGGAGCCCGACGCCGAGGCGTCGGGCTCCACGTGGTTGGTGGGGTCAGCTCACTTCAGCTGGAAGCCGCCCTCCGGGTTGTACTTGGGCGTCGCGCCGCCGTTGCCGACTGCGCCGTAGTTCGCCGCGGCGTACTTGGTGGCTGCCGCGAAGGCGAAGTCGCCGGCGGTGCCGCCGTTGGCCTCGGACTTCACGGTGCACACGACCTCGACACCGTTGGTGACGCAGGTGCCGATGTCCTCCAGGTTCTTGAAGGTGTTGTCCTGGGCCCAGATGTTGAACGCGCCGGTGGCGAGCTGCTGGGACAGGGACACGGGCTGGTCGAACGTGTAGACGAACCGAAGGTTGCCGTCGGCGTCCGTGAGGCGCTTCACGCCCTTGAGGTCGGGACCAGCGGTCTCGCCCTCGCGGAAGATGTTCTCACGGCCCTCGCCGTCAACGCCGTTGAGCAACGTCTCGTTGCGCTGGGCCTTGGCGACACCCTGGTCGATGGACGCACCGGCGATGAGACCACTCACGGCGCCGCCAGTGAAGGTGGCGACCAACGAGTTGGCTGCACCGTTCACGACGTCCGTCGTGCGGAACTCGTCACCGTTGATGTCGTAGATGATCACGCCACGGCCCGGAGTCGGGCAGCCTTGCGGCACACCCGGAATGGGGCCACAGGGCGTGGCGGCCAGAGCGTTGGACGTCACCGCCTCGGAGAAGATGAACACGACCTGGCCGTTGGCCTGGTCCAGCGAGATGCCCTTGAGGTACGGACCCACCGCCTGGTTGGCGCCGGGGATGTCCTGCGCCTGGCGGGCGTTGTCGGTCTCGCCGTCGGTGATCGAGGCGATGCTGTTCGACTTGACGAAGCCGCGCAGCGCCACGCCACCCTCCGGGGGCGTGAACGTGATCGTGAAGGTCGTGGAGCCCTCGCCACCGTTGGTGATGGCCGTGCCGTTGACCGACTGGGTCGCACCGTTGACGTGGTAGACCGCGCCGAAGTCGGCGGGCTGCACGCCGAAGACCGCGGCGTCAAAGGTGAAGGTGAAGGTGTTGCCGGAGCCAGCGATCGCGATGAGGTCCGGGAAGGACGTCTCACCTGCGGCGAGGGTCTCGGTCTTCAGGCCGATGCCGTACTCGGCGTTCGACTTGCCGTCGAGGTCCTGGACCGCGAAGCGCTCCAGGCCACCGGTGGTGGCGTCGTCGTACTGCTTGCGCGTGAAGACGGCCTGGACGGAGACCTCGCCGCTCTTGACGGCGGACGAGGCGACGAACTGGTCACCCGCGAAGCCGTAGAGGCGGAACTTCGCCGGCTCGACGGCCGGGTTGATCTCCTCGTTGAAGTCGTACCGGATGGTCACGGTGTCTGCACCGACGGACTCGATGGCGGTGGAGACGAGCTCCGGGCCGTCGAGGATCCGCGTGGTCTCCAGGACCGTGATGGTGGCAGAGTCGTCCGCCTCACGGGTGCTGTTGGCCAGCAGGACGTCGAAGTCCAGCTTGCAGGAACCGACCGGGGTGTCGAACGGAAGCGTGAAGCTGAAGGCGCCGTTCTCGACGTTCATGTTGGCGTCCTGCTGGACCCCGCAGATGTCGACGGTGGCCGAGGAGACCGGGACGTTGCCCTTGGTCACGATCGTGCCGGTGACCTGGCGACCCTGGTTGACCTCCTTGGAGTTCAGGATCACGTCCATGTCGCCCTCGATCGGGACGGTCATGAACTCGAGCTCGACGAGGTAGTCGATCTCACGCGAGAGGAACAGCGCCATGCTGCCGCGCGTGACGGTGTCGCCACCGCTGAACTCGGTCGCCGAGGTTCCCGAAGCAACGCCGACGGAGGCGACGGCGTTGATGTTGGGCTCGTGGAACGTGCCGTTGTCATCGCTGAAGAAGTCGTCCGCGGACGAGATCTTGACGCCGGTGATGGCGCCGTGGGTCTCGTTGATGAAGGAGGCCATCTGCGCACGGCTCACCGGGTTCTGCGGGAAGTACTTGCCGTCAGAACCGGCGACGATGCCCTTTTGCGCGAGTTGGTTGATCTCCTTCTCGAACGCGGTGCCGTTGTCATCGTTGAATGCGTCCGGCGGCGTCGGGTCCAGCGGGACCTCAGCGGCGTTGAGCAGGTTCACGAGGAACTTGGCCATGGCGGCGCGGGTGACCTTGGCGTTCGGGACGTAGTCGCCGCCCGAGGTGCCCTGTGCGACGCCGTACCAGGCGACGCAGTCGATGGCCTTCTCGCCGAACCGGCCAGCCGTGTCGCCGAAGCCGGCGGAGGGCATGCGGTCCACGGGACAACCAGTTTCGGTTGCGCGGGCCGAAGCCGTCGCAGCCGTGGCGGTGCCAACGGAGAAGGGCAGGAGGGCAGCGACCATTGCGGTCGTTGCGGCGATCGCCGGCATGCGGCGTCGAGAGACGATGGACATGGGAGTGAAGCCCTTTGTCGTGTCCGGGAGGTTCGGTGGGGTGAGCGCAGGTGGAGGCCGCGGGGAAACGCTTCGCGACACGCTACTGCCCGGTGGAGGATGGATTCGCCTTCCGGCGTCGTCAGTCCTGCTCAGGAGTGAGAACCGGGGTGCGCACGCCGCGCCCAGCGCTCACTGCCAGAAACTGGCCGTCAGGCGCGGGATTCGGCGACCCAGGTCTCCAACTGACCGACGAACGCGGGGCCGTCGACGTTCCAGGCGTGGTTGGCCTGCACGTGCGCATGCCCTCGCAGACCGAACGCGCGAGCGCGCGCAGCGTCTGCCCCGAGCGACCGAACGGCCGAGGCGACGGCATCGGGATCGCCGAACGGGACGACAAGACCGCCGTCGCAGGCATCGATGAGGGCCTTGGCCTCCGGCAGCGGCGTCGTGATCGCGGGGACCGCACGACCCAGGTATTCGTACAACTTGGTGGGCATCGAGTGTTGGTAGTTCGGCAGGTCGTGCAACAGGGCGAGACCGGCCAAGGCGCCCTGGACGTGGAGCAGGGCTTGGTCGTTGGGGACGAAACCGTGGAACACCACGTCGCCCGCTTCGGCAGCCGCCGCGACCTCGTCGGCCACATCGGCATCGGGCTCGCCGAGCAGGTGCACCTCGACCTCGCCGGCCAGGAGCCGCCCGACGGCCAGCAGGTCGCGGACACCGCGGTTGGCCGACAGCCGACCGACGTGCACGACGCGATGGGGCTCGTCGGGCCCGGGCGCCGGCTCGTCAGGGATGACGGGCGTGTTCGGCACGACGGGGTGGGGGCCGTCGGGACCGCCGGTGAGACGCTCGCCGTAGCGCTCCTCGGCAAGCAGGAGCTTGAGGTTGCGCTCTGCCCACGACTCCAGCCCACCGACGATCGCACCGACCGCCGGTCGAGCCGCGTCCGGCAACCACTGCTTGTCGACGAGCGCAGCCCCGGTGTCCTCGTGGACGTCCCAGACCACAACCGCGTCCTTCAGTCCCCGGTTCCGTGGCACGACGCCCACGAGCTCCGGGTCGTGGAGCAGCACCAGGTCGTGGCGCGGGGCATGCGCCTGCAGGATCCGCCGCACGGCGCGCAGCGCGGTCGAACGTTCACGACCGACGGCGCGCGGCACGTCGATCGGGCTGACGCCCGGCGCCACGGCCGACGGATCGGTGCCGGTCGCGGCGAAGGGGGCGACGTAGGTGACGTCGTGCCCCGCCGCACGCAGGGCACCGATCTGCCTCGCATGGATCCGTGCATCCAGCGGGGTGTGGACGATCGTGACGACCAGGACGCGCATCGGCCGGCCTTACAGACGCACGACGTTGGAGCGACGGATCCCGCGGCGTCGGTACGCGTCGCGCGTGTCGAAGACGACCTTGCTGGCGCGGGCGATGCCCTCGTAGTCGATGCCGTCGTGGTCGGTCAGGATGACCGCGAGGTCCCACTGACCGGTGCTGACGTCACCGATGGCGTGCCACCCGCGACTGGCGATGCGGGCGTCAGGGACGAACGGGTCGACCACGCCGATGTCGGCGCCCCGACGCTCGATCTGTTGGAGCACGTCGATCGAGGCGGACTCACGGTCGTCGGAGATGTTCGGCTTGTACGCGATCCCGACGCCCAACAGCTTGGCGTCCTTGACGGGCAGCCCGATCTGGTTGAGCTCGAACGCGATGCGTTCCACGACGTAGGCCGGCATGTTGTCATTGACCTGCTGGGCGAGGTCGATGAACCGGGTCGGGGCGCGGTGCTCACGTGCACGCCACGCCAGGTACTGCGGGTCCAGCGGGATGCAGTGCCCGCCCACACCGGGTCCGGGGCGGAAGGCCTGGAACCCGAACGGCTTGGTCGCGGCAGCGTCGATCACTTCCCAGACGTCGATGTCCATCAGGTGCGCCAACTGGGCCAACTCGTTGACCAGCGCGATGTTGACCGACCGGTAGGTGTTCTCCAGCAGCTTCGTCAACTCCGCCGCGCGGGCAGTGGAGACCAGGTGGACGGTGTCGACCATGCGGCCGTACGCGGCGGCGGCGACCTTGCCGGACGTGAGCGTGACGCCGCCGACGACCTTCGGGATCGCGGTCGGCCCGAGGACGTTGCCGGGGTCGATGCGTTCCGGGGAGAACGCGACCCAGGCGTCGACGTCAAGGACCAGCCCGGCCTTGTCGAGGGCGGGCAGGAAGAGGTCTTCGGTGGATCCGGGGTAGGTCGTGGATTCCAGGGTGATGATCTGCCCGGGGCGGGCGACGCGGGCCACGATGTCGGCGGCGGCCTCGAGGTAGGA
>CBDTZE010000088.1:0-7500 GCA_965364815.1 uncultured Nitriliruptoria bacterium
GCACGACGCGAGCCGTGAATTCGACGTCGACGTCTGGGGCGATGATCCCCTCGGCCTGTTCGCGCTCCATGTACGAGGCGGTCAGTGCGATGTACTGCTCGAGCCGGTCGCGCCACAGCGAGCCAATCGTGTGGTCGTAGCTCGACGCTTCCGCGATGGCCCGCAGCAGCGCCCCGTGGCGCCGGTAGGTGCGGATCATCGTGCGCAGGTGCACCTCGGCGACCTTCTGACCACCGTCGTGGCCGGCCTGGTGCCACCACGCTTCCGCGACGTCGCGGATCTCTTCGAGGGCGTCGAGGGCGAGCCGTTGGAGCAGGGCGACCTTGTCGTCGAAGTGGTCGTAGAACGTCGGGCGTGACACGCCGGCTTCCTCGAGCACCCGTTCGACGGGCACCTCGGCGAAGCGCTCGCCGTCGTCCAGCAGCTTCGCCATCGCGTCGACGATTCGGCGGGTCGTCTTTTCGCGTCGCTGGCTGTGCGACTGTCTGGGGCGGCTCACGGTGGACATGGGCCGACCCTAGGTGCGTTCGATCTGCAGCGGCAGCCCGTCGGCCAGGCGTGGCAGCGCGGCCGGCGCCCAGCGGGCCTCGTAGCCGTCGGGAACGGCCCACTCGAACGTCCGGAGCACCTGGTGGAGGGTGGCCTTGATCTCCATGCCGGCGAAGTAGGTCCCGATGCACTTGTGCGCGTGGCTGCCGAAGGGGACATAGGCGTACCGGTGGCTCTTGTCCTCACGACGCTCCGGCGAGAACCGCTCAGGGTCGAAGCGCGATGGGTCCGTCCAGTACTCGGGCATGTGGTGGTTGAAGTGCGGCGCCACCATCACAACGGTTCCGGCCGGAAGGAAGTGGCCGAGCACCTCGGTGTCCTTCAGCGTCGCCCGGAACATCTGGCGCAGCGGCGAGGTCAGCCGCAGCGCTTCCTTCATGACGAGGTCGAGGGACTCGAGGTTCTGGACCTGGTCGTAGGTGACGTGGTCGCCGAGCGCCAACGACTCGTCCCGGCACCGCTGCTGCCAATCGGGGTTCTTGGCCAAGTGGTAGACCATCGTCGTCATGGCCGACGTCGACGTGTCATGCGCCGCGAACAGCATGAACACCATCTGGTCGACGATCTCGTCCTCGGTGAACGCCGAGCCGTCCTCGGCGGTCGCACGGCACAGCACGCTCAGCAGGTCGTCACCTTGGCCGCCGCGCCTGCTGGGCAGCAGGCGTCGGATCTCCTCGGCGAGGAAGTTGCGCCCCTCGACGCCGCGGGCCCACTCCGTGCCGGGCAGGCGCAGCCGGGCACCCGGGAGGCGGAAGCGGACGACCGCGCTGATGGCGCTGAGGATGTCCTTGAACGCCTCGTGCTGACGGCTGGCGGTGCGGCCGAGTTCTTGGTCCATGAACGTTCGGCTGGCGACGTTCAGTGTCAGGTCGGTGAGGGCGGGGGCGACCCGGAAGCGGGGCCCGGCGCGCCAGCCTCGCAGCGACTCCTCGATCGTCTGGTTCATGTGGTCGAGGTAGCCCGCGAGTTGCGTCGGTCCGAACGCGGCCTGCAGGATGCGGCGCTGGTGAAGGTGCTCCTCGAAGTCGGTGAGCATCACGGCGCCGTGGAAGAACCGGCCGAGGGTGAGGTCCCAGCCGCTGGCGTGGCTGAAGGCGCGGTCCCGGTTCGCGTGCACCACGCCCCAGGCGTCGGGGCCGAGGAGCGCGACGATGTTCATGCCAAGGCCGCGGCGCCACGTGACGGGGCCGTCCTCTTCGTACACCTGCTGGAAGTAGGCGTCGGGGTCCCGGACGTACGTGAGTGTCTCGCCGACGAACGGGATGCCGGCCGCTCGCCCCGGGACCTGCTTGAGGCCCGAGCCCTGGGGTGGCTCGGCGATGCGGGCGCGGTCGAGCAGGGGCAGGTTCACCTCGCGCCCCCGGCCGTGGTGTGCAGCCGTCGAGGGTCGACGCCTTCGCGCTGCCATGCCTCGACGGCCAGCGGCAGGTAGGTCGCCCGCAACGGGAGGCGGCTGACGATCCGGTTGCTGGCGCGGGCGACGCGGGCGATCCGCTGGAACCGTCGCTCGTGCCGGTCACTCCAGTCGAGGCCGCAGGCGTCACGCAGGTCCGGCGGCAACGTGCCGGCGACGACCACGCGGGTCCACGCGTTGATCGGGGCCGAGACGACCTTCCAGATCGGGGCGGGGACGAGCCGCGGTCGAGGCAGTCCCTTGCGGATGTAGCCGGTGCCGTAACGCACGACGCGGGTTGGCTCGAAGCGCGCGACCATCGCGTCCCAGTACTCGAGGAACTCCGCGTACGTCGCTGGTTGGTCGCGGGCGCTGACGCCATACAGGCCGTACCAGACCTTGCCTTCCTCGAAGATCTGCTCCTTCTCTGCGTAGGTCAGCCGGCGGATGAAGGTGTCGGTGACGTAGATCACCAGATCGACGAACGTGGCGTGGCCCCAGTAGAAGAGTTCGGGGTTCAGCGCGTGGTAGCGGGAGCCGTCGCTGACGGTCCCCTTGATGGGCTTGTGGAAGTCGCGGACGCGGCGGCCCCAGGCGTAGGGGTCCTCGGCATAGACCGCGGACGCGACGTTCCGGGCTGTTCGCTTCGCACGGCCGATGAAGTCGCCGAACGCGATCGAGTGGTCCTCGACGCCCTGCGCGAGTTGTTCGATCGCATTCTCTGTCCCACCGAGACGCTGGAACCCGAACACCAGCATCCGGACGTCCCCGAAGTACCTCCACGTGAGCGAGTCCGGCCCGAGCATCGGGGCGTCGGCAGGAACATCATCCGACAGCAGCACGGGTGTCGCCTCACGAATACGTGAGGCGAAGGATCCGGACTGGGGTACAGATGTCATCTTCCTAACATACTGTTAGGAAGATGACATCACCAAGTCCCCCCGGCGGTTCGTCGCCGGCTGGACCCACGCCCAGTTTCGGAACCGTGCCGGATCAGGACCTGACGAGTTCGGCGGGACCGCGGGCCGCGACGTTGCCGGATTCTGACGGCCGTTGCGCCACGCTCCCGTCCGTCGCGCAGCGGCGCAGGCTTGGTGGTGCGGTCACGTGGACAACGCCCGGGCAGCGAGACAGTTGGGCGGGCAAGGGATCCAGCCGTGACCGAAGTCCCGCCACACGGACGAGCAGCGTCGTGCAGGCATCCGCCACGGCGAAGTCCACACGCTCGATGGCCAGGCCACGTCCCGCCACGTAGGTGATGAGCCGCGCCAACAGGCGCGTCGCGTCGGTCGCTGCGAGTTCAATCGTCAACGTCTGGGTTTCCATGTCATCTCCTGAGCGCAACCGGAGAGAGACCATGGAACAGGCCGCTCTCGCGGCCTGGGACGGACTACAGGCCTACGAGAGCCTGGTAATGATCGACACGCGAAGGTCAGCGGCGCAGAGCACAGCGCTGACGGAGGCGAAGGTGTCGAAGGTGATCATTCCAGCCAGCATAGACACTGACGAGCAAGGGTCATGCTTCGGGATGTCAGGTCGTGCTGGCCTCGTCTGCGCCAATCAGAGGATGCCTTGGTCGGCGGCCTTGACGATCGCGGCCGTTCGGTTGTCGACCTCGAGCTTGGTGAAGACGTGATTGAGGTGGCTCTTGATCGTTGCCTCGCTGACGAACAGCGCCTGGGCAATGGCACGGTTGCTCTTGCCCTGTGCCACGTGGGTGAGGATCTCGATCTCGCGCGCCGTCAAGGTTCGGTCCACGGGCTGACGTGAACGGCGCAGGAGTCGTTGCGTGACGGCCGGCGAGAGGACCGGCTCGCCTCGATGGGCAGCGCGGACAGCCGCCACCACCTGCTCGCCGGGAGCGTCCTTGAGCAGGTAGCCCGTTGCCCCTGCCTCGATCGCTGCGAGGATGTCCGAGTCCGTCTCGTGGACGGTGATCACGACCACGGCCGGCGGGTCCGGGAGCTGCTGCAACGCGGCGATCGCGCCCACGCCGTCGAGTTCGGGCATCCGCAGGTCCATGAGCACCACGTCGGGCGAAAGCCGAGCCACCTCGCGCACCGCCTCGTTGCCGTCACCCGCGGTGCCGACGACTTCGATGTCCTCACTGCCTGCCAGCAGCGCCGACAACCCAGCTCGCACGATGGCGTGATCATCGACCAGCAGGACCCGGATCGTCGTCATCGGCCCACAACTTCCGGTCGATCGGATTCTCGGGCGCCAGCGGCTTGGTCGCTCCAAGTGTCCAGCGGCAACTCTGCGGCGACCACGGTGCCGCCGTCGGGGTGACTCTCGATCGTGAGACGTCCGCCGAGCCCTTCCGCGCGGGCACGCATCCCGTCGATGCCGCGCCCGGCCGCCGTGCTCGGGTCGAATCCGGTCCCGTCGTCATGAACGTCAATGACCAGGGCGTCGCCGACGGTGGCCATCGAGATCCGGACTCGACTGGGCTTGCCGTGCACAACGGCGTTGTCGAGCGCCTGCCCGACGATCCGCAGGACGGCGACCTCGAGGTCCCGCGACATCGCCGGCACCTCGTCGAGGGCGACCTCGACCTGGACGCCGGCGCTGCCACGCACTCGCTCGGCCCGACGACGCAGGGCGTGTGCCAGATCGAAGTGCTCGAGTTCGGCCGGCGAGAGGTCGGCAATGAGTCGGCGGGTGGCCGCAAGGTCCTCGCGTGCAACCTCGTCGATCTGCGCCAGGTGATCGACGATCTCGGGTGCCGGGTCGACCAACTCTCGCTGGACCGCAGCGGTCAGCATCAGGATGCTGGACAGACCCTGCGCCACCGTGTCATGGATGTCGCGTGCCAGCCGGGCGCGTTCCTGCAGGATCCCCGACTCGCGCTCACGCAGCGCCACCAGGTCATGCGTCTCGCGCAGCTCGATGACCAGGCTCCAACGACGATGGGCCTCGGCCTGCAACGTTCGGATGGCGATCGCGCCCGCAGCCGCAACGGCCAGGCCGAGCAGCGGGCCAAGGATCCGTGGACCGGTCAACGAGTCGACCCGGGCCAGTGCCGAGACACACGCGAAGGCGAGAACGATCCCCGCAACAACGGAACGCACCAGCGACAGGCGGTGAAACACGACCAGGCCGACCGGGAACGCCAACCACACGTACGCGTCCGGATAGAGGGCCACGGCGATGCCGGTCGCAACCAGCCCAGCGAGGGGCAGCCGTCCTGACCAGGCGCTCTGACGGGGTCCGCGCTGGTCTTCGGTGGAACCGAAGTCGAACCAGGAGCCCGTCACGGTGGCGACCAGGTGCAGGCTGGCGAGGACGCTTCCGACCAGCCACGGGCCCGAGCCCGAATCGATGGCCACGGCGCGGACCGTGCCTGCCGCGACGAGTACGGCGACCATGACGTGCCAGGCCCACCCCAGCCACCGGCCCGCCTGGTCAACCGGCTCAGCCGACCACCGAGACGCCGCAACCGATCGGTCAAGCGGCCCCGCCGGAGGGCGTCGCTCGTCCATGGGACCTCCACGACCTGCCAGGCCGGACGTTCCGGATCGCCTGCAACTTTATCCAGCGGAGCATCCAACTTTCGGTTGAGATCGAGCTGCACCGAATGATCCGTCAAGACCCACCCGTCGGCCGATGCCCCTCCAAGCTGCCAGCGACACCATGGTTCCACCAGCTGACGCACCGTGCATCACTGCGATCCAAGGAACGACCATGTACGTCGGCATCCGTGACCTGCGACGAGCCCGAGGGCGGTTCTTCCTGGTTGCCACGGTCATCGCGCTGATCACCCTGCTCACCGTCGTCCTGTCGGGCCTGACCGCTGGGCTCGCTGCGGACTCGGCGGGTGCCGTCGGTGCCCTCCCCGGCACCACGGTCGTGTTCGGCACCTCGGCCAGCCAGGAGCCCTCATTTGATCGGTCCACCATCACTGTTACGGACCTGCAGGAAATGGCCGTCCACGCTGATCATGCCGAGGGGCTCGGGATCAGCCGCAGCAACCTCGAGGTCGGTACGGCCACGGTCCCGATCGCCCTGTTCGGCATCCCACCCGTCGGTCTCCAGGCGGCTGCGCTCAACGACCCTGACCTCGGCCCAGAGACGATCCTGCTGTCGGCACAGGCCGCTGCGCAGGCGAATGTGGCCGCCGGCGACCAGATCAGCCTGCACGGCGCTGCCCCCCGCACCGTGCTCATCGGCCCGGACCTGAGCCACAGTCACCAGCCCGTGGCCTGGGTTGACCTGGAGTCATGGCAGACCCTGACCGACAACCCCGACGTGGTCACCGTGGCGGTCGCCGCCGGCCTGTCCCCCGATGACGTGGCCGCGATCGGCGATCAGTTCGTCGCCCTGCCCACCGCAAAGGCTCCCACAGCAGTCGCGGCGTTCAGCCAGGAGTCACTTTCGCTGAACCTCATCAACGGCTTCCTGGTCGCCATCTCGGCCCTGGTCGTGGGGGCCTTCTTCACGGTCTGGACCATCCAACGAAACCGTGACATCGCCATCCTCAAGGCCTTGGGCGCGTCCAATCGCTACCTGCTGGTGGACTCCCTTGGGCAGGCCGTCCTGATCCTCACAATGGCCAGCACACTCGGCGCAGTCCTGGGGCTGACCGCCGGAGCCCTGCTGGGAAAGGTGGCTCCGTTCACCCAGAGCCTTGCGACGGTCGCCATCCCGGTCGCTGCGACCACGCTGCTCGGCCTCGCCGGGGCGGCCATCGCCATCCGCAGCGTCACGTCAGTGGACCCGCAGGCCGCCCTCGGGTCGGCCAGGTGACGGCCCGCTGCACCACCGCCCCCTGCCACCTGCCCCTCGAAACGGAGCACCCATGACCGCGAACACCCCTGCCCTGACCTTGTCCGACGTCACGGTGACCTACGAAGACGGCTCGCGGACCCGGAACGCGCTGGAGCACCTCGACCTCGAGGTGCAGCCAGGCGAGCTCGTCGCGGTGCTGGGCCCGTCGGGGTCCGGGAAGTCCACGCTCCTGTCGGTTGCCGGCACGCTGCTGAGACCCACCTCGGGACGGGTCCTGCTTGACGGCAAGGACATCACCGACGCGAGCCCGCGGGAACGGGCGATCCTGCGCCGACGGCAGATCGGGTTCGTCTTCCAGTCGGCCAACCTGCTCGATGCCCTGACCGCGAGGGAGAACCTCCTGGTCATGGCCACCCTGGACGGCATCAACCCCGCACAGTGGCAGGACCGTGCCGACGGTCTCCTCGACGACATGGGCCTGACGAACGCCGGTCACCTGCGACCGGCCCAACTGTCCGGCGGCGAGCGTCAGCGGGTGGGCCTGGCGAGGGCGTTGATCCATCAGCCCCGGGTCATCCTCGCCGATGAGCCCACCTCGGCATTGGACGCCGATCGAGGCCGAGCGGCGATCGACCTGCTCGCGAACGCCACTCGCGAGCATCAGACCGCCACGGTCTGGGTCACCCACGACACGCGCTACCTGGACCGAGCCGACCGAATTCTTTCCCTCGAAGACGGACAGCTCAGCGACAGCAAACAACACCGTCCGGCACTCGCACGGCGGTGACCCGCTGGGTCGGTCGTCGGCTCCGTCGACGAGAAGCTGAGCC
>CBDTZE010000089.1:0-7488 GCA_965364815.1 uncultured Nitriliruptoria bacterium
CGGCCATGACCTTCGCGTGCTCGGCACGGAAGACCTCGGCGAGGGCGCGTCGCGCTGCCTCGCCGGGATCGGCCGTCCGCTCGTCGGACACGGCCGGCCGTGTCAGTCGCCAGTCGGAAGGGCCATGAGCGGGCGAACCTCCATCGAGCCGTACTCGGCAGCGGGGCACTTGGCGGCCCACTTCAGGGCGTCGTCCAGGTGAGGCACGTCGATCATGTAGAAACCGGCGAGGACCTCCTTGGTCTCCGCGAAGGGCCCGTCGGTCGTCAGTGCCTCGTCGTTGCGCACGCGCACGGTCGTCGCCGTCTCCGAGCCCTGCAGCGGTTCGCCCGCGAGATGCACCCCGGCCGCCTGCAGGTCCTGGGTGTAGGCGAACCAGCGTTGCATGCCGGCCTGCTGCTCCTCCGGCGTGCCCTGGGGCAGGTCTTCAGCGGTGTAGATCAGGAGCATGTAGTTCATCGGGCCCTCCCGGACTCGGTCGTCAGGCGGTCGGCACTGTGGGCCAGACTCGCAGGGACGTCGTACGCGCCGGAGCGTTCCCGACACTTGCCGACCATGGCGCGCGCACTTCGCTCGGAGCCGGGCGGACACGGACGGCCGTTGGCAGGGCGCGCGGCTGACAAGGTGTCAGCAGGAGAAGGCCGTTCGAGCGTGGAAGAAGTTGGTCAAGGTGCCCGGCAACTCGGGTCCGTCCACATCCAGGAGCCGTCCATGCGCAAGTCCCTGAACCTCGTCCTCGCCGCCGGCCTCGCCGCGTCCGCCTTCGCCTCGACCGCGGCTGCCTCGCAGAAGGCCGCCGGCTGCGCCAACCCGGACGAGCTTCCCGTCATCGACCTGACCAAGGACTCCTACTCGGAGACCGTTTCCTACATCGGGACGCCGGTCACCGGGCTCTACACCGGCCCGGACTACATCGTCGACCTCAAGGGGTCGAAGGATGACGTCGTCTTCACAATCGCCTGGTCCGACGGGATGTCCGACTACGACCTGAAGATCAAGGACGTTGCCGCTGACGCGGTCATCGCCGAGGCCGCGGAGAGCGACAGCAGCATGGAGACCGTGACGACGAAGATCTCGGACTGCCTCCACGTCGAGGTCGGCATCTTCAACTTCGTCGGAGCGCCCGTGGGCGACATCGAGCTCACCGTCGCGCTGGACTGACCCACGCCCCGCACGCTTCGCGCCCCGTCTGCCTCACGGCCGTCGGGGCGCGGTGCTTTTGTGGGGCCGACGCCCCGATCCGGGGCGTGCTCGGAGCGCGCCCATCCGTGCACGTTGCGGCCCGACCGGGTCAGCCCATTTGGGGGTTCGTGCTCGCAGGGACCACACTCGCCCCATGCAGCACATGACCGCCTCCTCCTCGACCCGGGTCCCCGGGCAGGCAGTCACGCGCACCCGGGCCGTCCAGGCCCCCGTGGTGCCGGTTGCACAGCAGGGCGCTGTCCTCGGCCTGCTCCTTCTGCTGGTCATTCTCCTTTGATGCCGCGGCGCCGTCCCACCACTTGACGGCGACCGCGGAGGACACACCGGAGACACCACACACCAGCAGCAACAGGACAAGACCTCATGGGCAAGCCCACCGTCAACGTGGCTCAGGCCGCCGAGATGACGCACGGCGCACTCGGCGACGACGTCATCATCTTCGACACCACCCTTCGCGACGGCGAGCAGTCGCCGGGCATCTCCCTCGACGCGCACGAGAAGGTCGAGATCGCCCAGCAGCTCGCGAAGCTGAAGGTCGACGTCATCGAGGCCGGCTTCTCCGCCGCCTCACCGGGTGACTTCGACGCCGTGAAGGCTGTCGCGGAGGTCGTCGGCAACGACGACTCGCACGGCCAACCGCCGATCATCGCCTCCCTCGCACGTGCCCTGCCGGGTGACATCGAGGCCGCCGCGAAGTCGCTGGCTCCCGCCGCGCGTCAGCGCATCCACACGTTCCTGTCGACCTCCGACATCCACCGTCGGTACATGCTCGAGGCGTCCGAGGACGAGATCCTCGCCCAGGCCGTGAAGGCTGTGGAGCTCGCCAAGGGCTACACCGACGACGTCGAGTTCTCCGCGCAGGACGCGACCCGGACCGACTTCGAGTTCCTTGTCGACCTCACCGCTGCGGTCGTTGAGGCCGGCGCCACGACGGTCAACATCCCGGACACCGTCGGCTACGCGATCCCGCACGACTTCGGTCAGTGGATCAAGAAGCTGCGTGAGCGGATCCCGGCCATCACGGAGCGCGGCGTCGTGATCTCCGTGCACTGCCACAACGACCTCGGCCTTGCCGTCGCCAACTCGCTGGAGGCCGTCCGCATGGGCGCCCGCCAGGTCGAGGTGGCCGTCAACGGGCTGGGGGAGCGGGCCGGCAACTGCTCGCTCGAAGAGATCGCCATGGCGATCCGTACGCGCGCTGACCTGCTGGGCGTGGACCACGACCTCGACACCCGGGAGATCACCCGGACCTCGCGGATGGTGTCCTCGCTCACCGGCTACGTCGTGCAGAAGAACAAGGCCGTGGTCGGCGAGAACGCCTTCGCCCACGAGTCCGGCATCCACCAGCACGGCGTGCTGCAGGACCGCCAGACCTACGAGATCATGGCGTCCGAGGACGTGGGCGCCGCCGGCTCCCAGATCGTCCTGGGCAAGCACTCGGGGCGTCACGCCTTCTTCAAGGCACTCGACGACCTCGACTACGACCTGACCGACGAAGAGCGCCAGTTGGCGTTCACCCGATTCAAGGCGGTCGCGGACCGCAAGGGCATCGTCGACAACAAGGACCTCGAAGCCATCGTCAACCACTCCGCAGCAGTCAAGGCGGACAGTGACTTCGAACTCGTCTCCTTCAAGGTGGCCAGCGGCACAGACCTGCCGCCCACTGCGGAGGTCGGGCTGCGACGCGTCGGATCGGACGACGTCGTGACCGGCACCGGTGAAGGCGACGGCATGGTCGACGCTGCGTGTCGCGCGATCCGCGACGCCGTGGCACGGCCAGACGTGACCCTGACCTCCTTCCATGTTGGTGCCGTCGGATCCGGCATCGACGCCCTTGGCGAGGTCACCGTGCAAGTGCGAGTCGAGGACGGCGAGACGTTCTCCGGCCGCGGCGTCTCGACGGACATCGTCGAGGCATCCGCCCGGGCCTACGTCGACGCCCTGAACCGATCCCGCCGCATCACCCATCGATCCGAGGAGTTCCGTCCCTGATCGGACTCCGTGGCCGCTGACCACAGCGGTCCCGAGCAGACGGAACCGGTGCCCCGACCTCCCGCGACGGGCACCACCCCACGAAGGCAACATCATGTCAACGACCAAGAAGATCACGCTCCGGGTCCCGCCGGACCAGACGCCCGAAGAAGAGGCCCAGCTCGTCGCTGAGGTCGCTGCTGCGATGCTCGCGTCCGGCCAGGGTGTCGACGAGATCGACATCGAGCTCACGTCGCCCGAAGAGACCGACTTCCAGGCGGTCTCGTCGCGCACGCACGCGTCGTCACGCTGGAACGCCTGACCCGCCTTCGCACGACTGCACGACCTCTGGGTCGGGCATAGGTTCAGCCCACAGTGGGTTGTCCCTGTGCCCGACCGGAGCTTTTTGCCTTGACTGACCTTGCCGACGCCCCCGCCAGCTACGACGACCTCAAGGCCGTCTTCCTCAACTGCACGCTGAAACCGTCCAAGATCGACGGGTTCAGCCACACGCAGTTGCTGATGGACAAGTCCGCGGACATCATGCGCAAGGTCGGCATCGAGGTCACCAACTTCCGGCCCGTCGACCACGACATCGCGTTCGGCGTCTACCCGGACATGACCGAGCACGGCTGGGACGTCGACGAGTGGCCGGCGATCCAGGACGCCGTGATGGCGGCGAACATCCTGGTGATCGGCACGCCGATCTGGCTGGGCGAGAAGTCCTCGGTCTGCAACCTCGTCATCGAGCGGCTCTACGGCTTCTCCGGTGAACTCAACGAGCAGGACCAGTACGCCTACTACGGCAAGGCGGGTGGCTGCCTGGTCACGGGCAACGAGGACGGCGTCAAGCACTGCGCGATGAACATCCTCTACAGCCTCGGCCACCTCGGCTACACGATCCCGCCCCAGGCCGACGCCGGCTGGATCGGCGAGGTCGGCCCCGGGGCGTCCTACGGGGACGAGAAGGAGGACGGGTCGGGACGTGTCGGTTTCGACAACGACTTCACGAACCGCAACACCACGTTCATGACGTGGAACCTCATCCACACGGCGCGGATGCTCAAGGACGCGGGTGGCATGCCGGCCTTCGGCAACCAGCGCCCCAAGTGGGCGGATGGTGAGCGCTGGGGCTTTGACGAGAACGGCCCGAACCCCGAGTACCGCTGACGCCTTCGGGCCGCATCGTGGCCGGGGTGCGCCCCGGCCATCATGTAAGGGTTGTAATGAGTTGAACCCTGACGGTTCACTGGGCTTCGTCGAGGCAGGCGTCACCACGCTTGACTCGACCCAACGCCCGAAGGAGGCCGTCACATGGCCGGCAAGACCACTGTCGAGAAGATCTGGGACACCCACGTCGCGCACCGCGGCGAGGGCGGAGCGCCCGACCTGCTGTACGTCGACCTGCACCTCGTGCACGAGGTCACCTCGCCCCAGGCCTTCGACGGCCTGCGCCTGGCTGGTCGCAAGGTCCGTCGCCCCGACCTCACCCTCGCGGTCATGGACCACAACGTCCCGACGGACCCGCGCCAGGTGTCGGGCGAACTCCCCATCGAGGACCTGTCGGTCAAGCAGATGGATGCGTTGGAGAACAACGCCAACGAGTTCGGCATCAAACTCTTCAAGATGGGCGCCAAGAACAACGGCATCGTGCACATCGTCGGGCCGGAACTGGGCATGACCCAGCCGGGCTGCGTCATCGTCTGCGGCGACTCGCACACCGCGACGCACGGGGCGTTCGGGGCGCTGGCGTTCGGCATCGGCACGTCGGAGGTGGAGCACGTCCTGGCCACCCAGACCCTGCCGCAGAAGCCGCCGAAGACCCTCGCCGTCGAGGTGTCCGGTGAGCTGCCCTCGGGCACGACCGCCAAGGACCTCGTCCTCCACATCCTCGCCAAGCTCACGACGTCGGGCGGGACCGGCCACGTCGTCGAGTACCGGGGTGACGCCATCAAGGCGCTCACGATGGAAGAGCGCATGACGGTCTGCAACATGACGATCGAGGGCGGCGCCCGCGCTGGCCTGATCGCCCCGGACCAGATCACCTTCGACTACCTCAAGGGCCGTCCCTACGCCCCGAAGGGTGCAGACTGGGACGCGGCCGTCGAGGCATGGAACGCCCTCTCCAGCGACGACGACGCGACGTTCGACACCACGCTGGAGATCGACGCGACCCAGGTCACGCCGACCGTCACGTGGGGCACCACGCCCGACACCGCGGTGTCGATCGACGGCAACGTCCCGCGCATCGAGGACGCCCCGGACGAGTCCATCGCCAAGCAGTGGCAGCGCATGTACGACTACATGGGCGTCGCCAGCGGCCAGGCCATCCGTGACCTGTCGATCGACCGCGTGTTCATCGGCTCCTGTACCAACGGGCGCATCTCCGACCTTCGCGCCGCCGCTGCGGTGCTCAAGGGCCGCAAGGTCGCCGAGGGCGTGCACGCCATGGTCGTGCCCGGCTCGGGCCTGGTGAAGGAGGCCGCCGAGGCCGAGGGCCTCGACCAGGTCTTCCGCGATGCCGGCTTCGAGTGGCGTGAGCCCGGGTGCTCGATGTGCCTCGGCATGAACTCGGACACCCTGCTGCCCGAGGAGCGCTGCGCCTCGACCTCCAACCGCAACTTCGAGGGACGCCAGGGCTTCCAGGGGCGTACGCACCTGGTGTCGCCTGCGATGGCCGCCGCGGCTGCCGTCGCCGGCCACTTCGTCACCGTCGCCGACCTGCCCGCCGTGGCAGAGGGGAACTGACCATGGATGCCATCACGTCCGTCACCGGAAAGATCTGCCCGCTCGACGCCAATGACGTCGACACCGACCAGATCATGCCCAAGCAGTTCCTCAAGCGCGTCGAGCGTTCGGGCTACGGCCCGTTCGCGTTCTTCGAGTGGCGCTACCTCGCCGACGGGGTGACCCCCGATCCCGAGTTCGCGATGAACAAGCCGGAGCACGAGGGCGCGAACATCCTGCTGGCCGGCCGCAACTTCGGCTGCGGGTCGTCGCGTGAGCACGCCCCGTGGGGCATCGAGGACGCCGGCTTCAAGGCCGTCATCGCGCCGAGCTTCGCCGACATCTTCAAGAACAACTGCGGCAACATCGGCGTCGTCGCGGTCGAACTCGACGAGGCCACGGTGGCCAACATGTTCGAGGCCGTGGCCGCCAACCCCGGCACGCAGTTCACGGTCGACGTCGACTCCCTGACGGTCATGGGCGCCGGGATCACGGCCAGCTTCGAGCTGGACTCCCACACCCGTCACCGCCTGCTCAACGGCCTCGACCCGATCGGGTTGTCGTTGCAGCACGCCGACGACATCACCGCGTTCGAGCAGTCTCGCGAGCCCTGGCGTCCGCGCATCGTCGCCTGATCTCGACGGGTGGGAATGTTCTGGTGAGGTGATTGGTTGAACAAACAACCAATCACCTCACGCCTTTCGGATCTCCCATGGACACCATCCTCCTCGCTCTGCAGTGGCTCCTTGCCGCCGTCTTCCTGATGGCCGGCATGATGAAGCTCGCCATGCCCGTCGACAAACTCCTGGCCAATCCGAAGATGGCTTGGGTGGCCGACGTCGGCATTCCCAAGACCCGGCTCGCCGGCGCCACCGAGATCATGGGGGCGATGGGCCTGACGCTGCCGATCGTGACCGGCCTGCCGGCGATCCTGGTCCCGCTGGCAGCGCTCGGGCTGGCCACCATCATGGTGCTGTCGATCGTCACCGTGCACAAGCCACGCAACGAGCCGCTGGTCCCGAGCATCGTGCTTGGTGCCCTGGCGCTCGTCGTCGCCGTCGGGCGGTTCATCGAGCCGCTGGCCTGAGTCAGCTCGTCAGCTGGTCCGGGTGATCCGGACCAGCGGCACCTCGACCTCGGCGCGCGTGAGCGAGCCGTGGTGGCCCGACAGGCGCCACCACTGCGGGTCGAGGTCGCGGTGCACCGCTGCGCTCATGGCGCGGGGGAGCACCAGCACCTCGCCGAGGGACGACCGCACGGCCTCGCGGACCGTCGGGCCGAACCAGCCGGCGGCGATGGCCTCGTCGCGCGTCGCGACGACGAAGCGGTGGCCGACCTGTTCGCGCCAGGCGGCCAGCACGTCGGCCTCCGAGCCGGGTTCCAGACGCAGTGACCGGAACCTCGGCTCACCGGCCAGGACGCGAACGCCAGCCATGAGCTCGGGCAGGTCCGCCAGTTCCACGTAGCCGTCCGGCGGGACGTCGACCATGCCGTGTCCTGCCGTGACGTACAGGTCCACGTCGGCGGGCAGGGCGGCGGCCACGCGCTCCAGCTGTTCGTCGAGCGCGATGACGGCGGCTTCCCACT
>CBDTZE010000090.1:0-7483 GCA_965364815.1 uncultured Nitriliruptoria bacterium
GCTGGACGGCTCGGGCAACGTGAAGGCCCCGCTGCGCAAGGGGCGCCGCCTGACTGCCGTCGGCCAGGGCTTCACGATGCGGATGCACTGGTTCGTCCCGTACGTCGTGCGCAGCAAGGTCAGTGAGTTCGTCGAGGGCGAGCGCATCGCGTGGAACCACTTCGCACAGCACCGCTGGCGTTGGGAGGTCACCAACCTCGAGGACGGCCGCTCACGGGTGACCGAAACCTTCGATGCGACCCGTGCTCCGGCCCGGGAGAAGTACACGGCGCTGGGTTACCCAGAGTCCTACGTCGCGGTGTTGGAGAAGTCCGTCGCCAAGGTGGCCGAGCACTTCCGCGCCGGCTGACACCTAGGCTGCGTCGGGGCGCTTGACCACGGCGCCGGAGCTGAGTCATGACCGAGCAGTCGTCACCGTCGAGTCGGGAGCGCCGCAGTTGGCGTGGGCCGTTGCCCTCGTTGCTGCGCCTCGAGGCTCGCCTGACGCTGCCCACCAAGCTGCTGGCGGTCGTTGGCCTTGTGGGCATGGTCTCCGTGCTGGTCGCGTGGGGGCGGGGCTGGGAACGTGCGGCGTTCGAGCGCATCCTGCTGCGAACGGCACTCGAGTTCGTGGTCTTCTGGGCCCTGACGCTGTTGCTTCGACGCCGCACGGCTCGTGTCACGGACCTCGCTCGTGACGTCGAGGCGGCCTCGAGCCACGATCCTCGTCCGTGGCGCCTGAACCGGGCGCGCGACGAGTTCCTGGTGGCCGAACGGGAGATCCGCGCCATGGCGCGAGACCTGACCCTCGGGTCGCGCCAGCAGTCCATCATGGCCCGGCTCACGCACCTGCTTCGCGTTGATGGCGACGTCCAGGAAATGATGGACTTCACGGTGGGGCAGGTCAGCGACGACCTCGGTGTCCGCCACGTGGCGATCGTCCAATGGGACACCGACCTGCGGCGACTCGTCACGCGATCGGCGACCGGGGAGGGTGCGGCAGACCGCGTCATCGAATCCCTGCTCGCGCGTCCCGGTCTGATCGACGAGGCCCTGCTGGCGACCGGCCCGGCGCAACTGCTTCCCCGGGGCGGTTCCGGGGCCGCCTTCGTGCCGATGGCCTACGACGGGGTCGAGTCCCTGCTGGTGGCGCTCTCCGACGGCGCGGACCCCATCTTTCGTCAGGAGGATCTCGACTACCTCGGTGGCGTGTCACGAGCCCTGCTGATCTGCATCCGCAACTCCGTCGACCGCATGCGACTGCAACACACCGAGGACGAGTTCCGGTCGATGATCGACCGTGTGCCCGGGATCCTCTACAGCCGGACGGCCGACTTCCCCCCACGGACGATCTATGTGAGCGACCAGGTCGAGGCGATGCTCGGCACGCCGGCGGCGGCCTGGGTCGAGGATGAATCTCTCTGGGTCGACCGCATGCACCCGTTGGATCGGGACTCGGCCATCGCCGTGATCAGCGAAGCCCACCAGGCGCTCGGACCCTATGAGGTGGAGTATCGCCTCTCGGACGCCGAGGGTCGCTGGCGGTGGTTCCACGACACCGCCGTGGTCGTCGAGGTCGAGGGGCAGGGGCCGCTCTACCAAGGCATCGCGGTCGACGTGACCCACGAGAAGGAGGTCGAGGCAGAGCTCCAGGTCGAGCAGGCACTCCTGCGCGCCATGGTCGAGGCCTCGCCCGTGGTCATCCTGTCGGTCGGACCGGACGGGGTGACCCAGTTCGTCTCGTCCGCCGTCTACGCGACAACCGGCCGGCCGGTCGAGGACCTCGTGGGCCAGCCGGCGACGCTGCATGCCCATCCGGAGGATGTCGAGGAGTTCCAGCAAGGCATCGACGGCGTGCTCGGCGGACGGCTGGCGAGGTACCGCGGGACCCACCGACTCCTGCACGCGGATGGCCACTGGCTGACGCTGGAGGCGCGTGGTGAGCCGTTGCGCGACGGTGACGACGTGATCGGGGTCGCCTTTGCCCTCACCGACGTCTCGGAGACCGTCGGGCTCTCCATCCAGCTGCGGGCAGCCAAGGAGGCCGCGGAGCGCGCCAACGTTGCCAAGAGCGAGTTCCTGAGTCGCATGTCCCACGAGTTGCGGACACCGATGAACGCCGTCCTCGGCTTCGCGCAGTTGCTGGAACTCGAGGACCTCGAGGTCGACGGGCAGGAGAGCGTGGACCAGATCCTTCGCGCAGGCGGGCACCTGCTCAGTCTCATCGACGAGGTCCTGGACATCTCCCGGATCGAGGCCGGTCGACTGAACGTGACGTTGGAGCCCGTCTCGCTGCGGGAGATGGTGGGCGAGGTCATCGACCTCCTGCGTCCGGCGGCGGAGCGCCAGCAGGTCGACGTCCAGGTCCGGGGCGACCTCGACGGCGTGGTCGTCGCCGATCCCCAGCGTTTCAAGCAGGTGGTGCTCAACGTCGTCGGCAACGCGATCAAGTACAACAACCGCGGTGGACAGGTCGTCATCGCCTCCGCCCCCGTGCAGGCCGGCGGACCGGTGTTCCGGCTCACGGTGCAGGACACCGGACGGGGAATCGCCGATGACCTGCTCGATCGCGTCTTCGTGCCCTTCGATCGGTTGGGGGTCGAGGAGAGCGGGATCGAGGGCACCGGACTGGGGCTGGCCCTGAGCCACCGGCTGATCGAGGTCATGGGTGGCGTGCTCGGCGTCGAGTCGACCGTGGGGTCGGGATCGACCTTCTGGGTCGACCTGCCCCGCTCGACCGACGAGCCCATCCGGCGGGTGCTCGGCGATCCGGTCAGGTTGCGGGGTCCGGAACAGCCATTGGTGGGCCGCGTCCTGTACGTCGAGGACAACCTCTCCAACCTGCGCCTGGTCGAGCGGTTGCTCGGCCGGCACCCGGGCATCGACCTGCTCTCGGCGATGCAGGGCACCATCGGCGTCCAGTTGGCGCACGACCACGCACCCGACGTCGTGCTGCTCGACCTCAACCTGCCCGACATCGACGGCGACATCGTCCTCGAGCGACTCAAGGCGGACGACCGCACGCGGGACATCCCTGTCGTCGTGATCAGCGCCGACGCCACCGCACGGCAGGTCGAGCGGCTGCAGGCTCTCGGGGCCCACGCCTACCTGACCAAGCCGATCGACGTCCCACAGTTGTTGGCGACGCTTGGTGAGTTGTTGGAGGCACGCGTCCGCGAGGGGGAGCCATCGTGACTGCCCTGCCAGAGTTCAAGCAAATGGTCGTCGAACCGCCTCCCTCCGCGGTGTTCCTGGCGTTCGAGACTGATGTGGAGCATCGATGACCCGCCACTTCCCGGATGACGGCACGCTGCATCGCGCCGTCGCGCTGGTACGACGCGTCGCCGGTGCGTCCTCCGCCGGATTTCTCGTCGTCCAAGGCGGCCGTTCTCGGATGCTTGCCGGTGAGGGCGGCCCGCAGGAGGTCCCCTTGGCCGTTGCCGAG
This sequence comes from uncultured Nitriliruptoria bacterium, assembly GCA_965364815.1. GTDB lineage: Bacteria > Actinomycetota > Nitriliruptoria > Nitriliruptorales > Nitriliruptoraceae > CBDTZE01. The sequence goes on from CBDTZE010000090.1 coordinate 3,425, forward strand.
ACGTTGCTCAGGGGCGATGTCGTCGCCGTCCCCGACGTCCAGCACGATCCAAGGTTCTCCTCGCTGGTCGCGAAGGGCGTGGGCCTGCTGGTCGCGGCACCGGTGCGCTACGACGACGGTGCCGTCGTCGGGAGCCTCGTGGCCATGGACACCACCCCGCGCGACTCGATCCTCGCCGCCGACCTGCAGGCCTTCGAGAGCGTCGCCACGATGTTGCAGGAGGGCGTCGCGCTTCGGGGCGCGATCGTCCGGGCCCAGGAGGCGGAGGCCGAGGCCCTCGCAACCGGCGCGGCGAAGCATCGGGTCACGTCCCGGCTCAGCCACGACCTGCGCACCCCCATGACCGCCATCCTCGGGTTCGGGCAACTCCTGAGGTTGGAGGAGTTGTCGGCCAACGGCACCGAGTCCGTCGACCATCTTCTCTCGGCGGCTCGGAAGTTGCTTGGCATGATCGACGAGGTGCTCGACCTGAACCGACTCGACCAGGGCGAGCACGAGGTCGCCCTCGAGGCCCTTGCCCTGCCGGACGTCGTCAACGTGGCCGGCGTCGCCGTTCGCGCCGATGCGGCCAGCCGCAATGTCTCGATCGTCATCGATCCGAGTTGCGAGGAGCACCAGGTCCGCACCGACCGACGGCGCCTGCAACAGGTGGTGGTCAGCCTCCTGGGCAACATCCTCGAACGTGCCAAGCCCGGCGGGTCGATCCGCATCGCCGCGTCCGCCACGGACGGACGGGTTCGCGTGACGATCCAGGATGAGCAGCCCCCCGGCGGGGCGCCGAGCCACGCCCCGTCGAACGACGGCACGCGTGACGGCCTGACGTTGAGCAAGCGACTCATGGAGGCAATGGACGGTGACGTCGGCGCCGAACACGACGGGAGACGGGCCTACTGGCTCGACCTGCCGTCCTCGGCTGCCGAGATCGCGACGGCCGCGTCGGCACCCAGCGCGCCCGCCACTGCACAACCGCCTACGGTCGTGGCACCGCCGGATGTGGGAGGGGACGTGGCAGGCGACAGCACAGATGTCGGCGTGCACACCTTGCTCTACATCGAGGACGATCCGGCCAACCAGCGACTGGTGACCAGGATGTTCGCGAAGAACCCGAACATCGAAGTCCTGAGTGCCATCGATGGTCGGACCGGGCTGGACTACGCCCGAACGCGGGCCCCGGGAGTCGTGCTGCTTGACCTCGGGCTGCCGGACGTCTCGGGACGCGAGGTGCTGGCCACGCTGAAGGCCGACGAGGCCACGGCCGGCATCCCGGTCGTCGTCCTGTCCGGAGAGGCCGAGGCCGATCGCCCCGGTGAGCTCGAACGTGCTGGTGCGGCCGCCTATGTCACCAAGCCCTTCAACGTGCGTGCAATGATCGACCTCGTGGGCGGGTTCTTCGATGAAGGTGCCGCGTGATGCGCAAGGCGGACGAGCGGCTGAGCGGCGCCAAGATCCTGATCGTCGACGACGAGCAGGCCAACGTGCGACTGCTCGAACGCATCCTGGAGCTTGGCGGCTTCACGCAAGTGCGTTCGACCACGGACCCGCGGCAGGTGCTGTCCCTGTTCGTGGCGTTCCGACCCGACCTCATTCTGCTTGACCTGAACATGCCGCACATGGACGGCTTCCAGGTCCTGCAGCAGCTGTCTGGCCAGGTGCCCGCGGGCGCCTTCCTGCCGGTCCTGGTTCTCACGGCGGACGTCACCGGCGAAGCCCGCAACCGCGCCCTCACCGAGGGCGCCAGCGACTTCCTGACCAAGCCCTTCGACCACACCGAGGCGCTGCTGCGCATCGGCAACCTGTTGGAGACGCGGCTGCTGCACCTCGAGCTCGAGGAGGAGCGCCAGCGGCTCGCCGACCGGGTCTGGGAACGCACGGAGCAGCTCGAGGACGCGCAGCTCGAGACCCTGCGGCGCCTGGCCCTCGCGGCCGAGTACCGCGATGACGACACCTTCGAGCACACCAATCGCGTCGGCGACACGTCGGCAGCCATCGCCGCGGAGCTGGGCTGGTCCGCGGATCAGACCGACCTGCTGCGCCGGGCGGCACCGCTGCACGACGTCGGCAAGCTCGGCACGCCCGACGGGGTGCTGCTCAAGCCGGGCAAGTTGACCGACGAGGAGTTCGAGGTCATCCGTGAGCACATCACGATCGGGGCGCGGATCCTGTCCGGGTCGCGGTCACCGGTGCTGCAGATGGCCGAGGTCATCGCGCTCGCTCACCACGAACGATGGGACGGCAGCGGCTACCTCAAGCTCACGGGCGAGGACATCCCACTCACGGCGCAGGTGGTCGCGGTCGCGGACGTCTTCGACGCCCTGACGCACGCGCGGCCGTACAAGGAAGCCTGGACCGACGAACGGGCCTTCGACGAGATGGTCAACCAACGTGGTCGCCACTTCGCGCCGGAGCCGCTCGACGCCTTCCTGCGACACATGAAGTCGCAGGGCCGTTACGCCTGAAGCAGGTGTGCCTGCACGTGCGCGACGACCTCGGCCACGATGACGTCCAACTCGCGCTGGTCCGTCAGCAGGCGGAGTTCCGGACGTTCCGGCGACTCGTAGGGCGCGGAGATGCCCGAGAAGTCCGGGATCTCTCCGGCGCGTGCCTTGACGTAGAGCCCCTTGGGGTCGCGGGCCTCGCAGACCTCCAGCGGGGTGTCGACGAAGACCTCGTGGAAGCGACCGGGCGGGTGCAACGTGCGGACCCGGTCACGATCGTCCCGGTAGGGCGAGATGAAGGTGGCGAGCACGACCAGCCCGGCATCGACCATCAGGCGGCAGACCTCACCGATCCGGCGGATGTTCTCGCGGCGATCGTCGGCGGAGAAGCCGAGGTCGCCGTTGAGACCGTGACGGACGTTGTCACCGTCCAGCAGATACGTCGCGATGCCCTGTTCGACGAGGCGCTGCTCGACCAGCTTGGCAACGGTGGACTTGCCCGAGCCGGACAGGCCGGTGAACCAGACCGTCCCCGCGCCATGTCCCAGGGACGCGGCGCGCTGAGCGTTGGTCACCAGGCTGGGGGACCAGACGACGTTGGGGCTGGTGTCGCCGGTCACTGCAGGAACCCGCGCTCGGCCAGGAGCGTGATGATCTGTTCGACGCTTGCTTCGACGTCGTTGGCCTCGGTGTCGATCCGCAGGTCCGGGTCCGTGGGCACGTCATAGCCCGCGTCGACGCCCGCGAACTCGCGGATGTCGCCGCGATCGGCGGCCTCCCACAGGCCCTTGGTGTCTCGACTGCGGCAGACCTCGGCGGACGCGTCGAGGTGGATGACGACCAACCGGTCGGCACCGACCAGTTCCTTGGCGCGCTCCCGGACCGACGCCTCCGGGGCGGTGATCGCCAACAGGCAGATCAGGCCCTGGCGGTTGACCAGGCCAGCGACCTCCGCCGCGCGGCGCAGGTTCTCCGAGCGGTCGCTGGACGAGAAGCCCAGGTCCTTGGAGATGCCCAGGCGCAGGTTCTCACCGTCGAGGCGGACGGTGGGTCGGCCGCGGTCGAAAAGACGCCGTTCGAGGGCCTTGGCGATGGTGGACTTCCCGGCACCGGTGAGACCGGTCAACAGGACCGTCGCGGGGCGCTGGCCGTAACGAGCGGATCGCTCCTCGGCGGTGATCTCCGAGGCCTGGCGGCTCAGGGAGTCCGTGGGCGTCGCGCTCCAACCGTCGGATGCTCCGACGACCATGCCGGCGCCGACCGTCGCATTGGTCAGGCGGTCGATGACGATGAAGGCGCCCGTGGTCGGGTTGTCCTTGTACGGGTCGAACAGGATCTGCTGGTCGGTCGCGAGGGTCACGCGCCCGATCTCGTTGAGGCCCAGCGTCGGGGCGGGCCCGATCTGCAGGGTGTTCACGTCGACGCGGTGCCGCACGACGCTCACACGGCCGTTGACGGTGCGGTTGCCCTGGCGGACCAGGTAGTCCTGTCCGGGGAGCAGCGGTTCCTCGGCCATCCAGACCAGGTCGGCCTCGACCTCGTCGGCACGGTGGGGGCGCTTGCTCGGGTGGATGAGCAGGTCACCACGCGAGATGTCGACCTCTTCGGTCGTGGTCAGCGTGAC